>JBDHRB010000257.1:0-4398 GCA_039807355.1 Candidatus Competibacteraceae bacterium | reverse complement strand
CTAACTGAGCGCGATGTACCGAAATCAGTTGCGCCGCCCAGGCCCCAACCCCGCCGGCCAGCGTTCCTGCGGCGATATAGCTGATGATTCGCCCCAGGTTATAGGCCAGCAGGAAGGGTAGGCGGGTGCGCCAGGTTGCGCTGGGCGGCAGACCCAGGGTCAACGCGCCGACGATGCCGCCGCACATGCCAAAGCAATGCACGCCGCCGGTCAGACCAATCAGAAAGGCGGCGGGATAGAGCCAGTCCGGGGTCATGGTTAACGCAACACCACGGTTTTAGCTCCATTCATGAATACCCGGCGCTCCAGGTAATAGTGCAGGGCGCGGGCCAGCACAATGT
The DNA here is from genome assembly GCA_039807355.1 of Candidatus Competibacteraceae bacterium. Classification (GTDB taxonomy): domain Bacteria; phylum Pseudomonadota; class Gammaproteobacteria; order Competibacterales; family Competibacteraceae; genus UBA2383. The sequence continues at coordinate 4,057 of JBDHRB010000257.1, read as the reverse complement.
TTTCAATATCCCGACCAACCGCCGCTAATTGCTCCGGGGTTTGCGCATGATCGACCCGCTCGACGGCCTGCTCAATGATCGGTCCTTCGTCGAGATTGGCGGTGACGAAATGGGCGGTGGCGCCAATCAATTTCACCCCCCGGTTATAGGCTTGATGATAAGGCTTGGCCCCCTTGAAACCGGGCAGGAACGAATGGTGAATATTGATCGCTCGTCCGGCCAGCGCCTGACACAGTTCCGGGGAGAGAATTTGCATGTAGCGGGCGAGAATCACCAACTCCACGCCGGTGTGTTCGGCCAGTTGCAGAATCTGTTGCTCTTGGGCCGGTTTAGTATCCGGCGTCACCGGCAGATAGTGGTAGGGAATCGCCAGTTCGCGGTGATTGGAGACGATGGCGGCGATCTCCATGGGCAATGCGCCGGTGCGATGTCGGTAGAGCAGATCGTTGAGGCAATGTTCGGCTTTAGAGGCCAGAATCATCACCCGTGGCCGCTGGCGCGGATCGTACAGATGCCAGTCCATGGCGAATCGCTTGGCCAGCGGGGTGAAATCAGCCAGTAAAGCCGGCGCGGTGGTTTCTTCGAGATCAAACACCAGGCGCATGAAAAATCGCCCGGATGCCGTATCGCTGAATTGGTCCGATTCGACGATGTTGCCGCAATGCCGGGCCAGAATGCCGGAGATCGCGGCGACGATGCCGACCTGATCCGGGCAGGCGATGGTTAAAATATAACGAATGAGTTGCATGAGAATGGTCTGTGGTGGCGCTGCGCAAAGAACCGATTGTAGACGCAAGCGTTGCGCCTTTACTCACTGCTTTCCGGCAAATCCAGCGTATCCCGCAACACCGGCAGATGGCGCTGTACGCAGGCCACGCCAGCGGCCATGGCTTCAGCGGCATGGTCGAAATCCATCAGGCCGAGATGGGCCAGACGCGGAGCCAGCACCACGTCGGGCGGATCGCCGGCCATTCGGGCGCGGGTGATGCGATCCTGCATGATGTGGATCGAACCGGCCATGACATCGAACAATCCGGGCGGGGTCTCTTCGGCGGAGGATTCTGGCTCCGCTACGCTGGCGTGATTCCCCAAGATCGCCTGCCAGCCGGCGCTTAATCGCGCCAGCAAGGGATTGGGTGCGTTGCGATGCTGCGCCCGCCCGTTAAACTGCCGGCCCACGATGTCGCCGTTCAAGTTGACGGCGATCACCCGATCCGCGCCCAGCGCTCGACACAGCGATACCGGCAGGGGATCGACCAGTCCGCCGTCTACCAGCCAGCGGCCTTGATAACGCACCGGACTGAATAAGCCGGGCAGGGCGATGGAGGCCCGCACCGCTTCCAGCAGTGAGCCGCTTTGGAACCAGACTTCGCGCCCGGTGTATAAATCGGTCGCCACCGCGCCGAATGGTTTGGGTAAGTCCTCAATCAGCGCATCATCGACCCGTTCGCGGAAGGCGCGCATCAGGCGTTCGCCTTCGACGCCGCCGAGCCGCACATCCATGTAACGGATGATTTCCCACCAGTCGATTCCGGTTACCCACTCGGCCAGAGGGTCAAGACGGTGGCTGGCATAGGCCGCGCCGACCAGTGCGCCTATTGAAGTGCCAGCAACAATATCGGGAATGATGCCAGCCTGTTCCAGAGTGCGCAGAACGCCAATGTGCGCCCAGCCTCGCGCCGCGCCACTGCCCAAGGCAATGCCCAGTCGATAATGCATCGGTTTATCCATCATTCAGAATGCCGCTGGCGCCCATGCCCAGGCGGGCGGACGCATCCGCATTGTCGGTTTGCGCTGCTATTTGCATGTTGGAGCCGTCAGCGAGGTAGAGTCGATCAGCGTAGCGCATCCGCCACGCTCGGCTGTCGCAGCCGGCCAATTTAGCCTTCCCGCAACCGGGGCAACAACTCGATCAAATTGCAGGGTCGGGTGCGGGCGTCCAGTTGCGCTTGTAGAATCCGATCCCAGCCGGTGCGGCAGGCCCCGGTGGAACCCGGCAAGCAGAAAATAAAAGTCGCATTGGCCAATCCCGCCAGCGCCCGCGATTGCAAAGTCGAAGTGCCGATCTCCTCCCAGGACAACATGCGGAACAGCTCGCCGAAACCCTCAATCTGCTGATCCAGCAATGGTCGCACCGCCTCCGGGGTGCGGTCGCGCCCGGTCATGCCGGTGCCGCCGGTGGTGAGAATAATTTGCACCCCCGGATCAGCAATCCAGCGCGAGAGGATGGCGCGGATTTGATAAATGTCGTCAGGGACAATCGCCCGTTCCGCCAGGCGATGCCCGGCTCCGGTCAGCCGCTCCGCCAAGGTTTGCCCGGACCCGTCATCGGCCAGGGTGCGCGTGTCAGAAACCGTCAGCACCGCGATATTCAGCGGCTGAAATTCACGTTCGTTCATGGTGTTCACCGCAGTCAACAACCCAGAAAAACCGGTCAGAGCCGCTTGAAATTTGGCCCGCCCGCCCTATGTCAATACTACCAATCTATTGCGATGAGGCTACGCTCATGAACCCGAACCGTTACGAACCCTGGCGGCAAATGCAACACCTGCGCAAGGAACTGGATCGGCTGTTTGAACCCTATGGGGCGGCCAGCGACGATCAATCCAGCGCCGCCACCTGCGATTGGATTCCGCCGGTGGACATCAAGGAAGAAAAGGAGCGCTATGTGCTGCGCGCCGACATCCCCGGCGTCGATCCCAAGGAAATTGAGATTATCGCCGAAAACGGCATTCTCACCTTGCGCGGCAACCGTCCCGGTGAAACCCGCGACAACCGCGCCGGCTACAGTCGGGTTGAACGGCCCTGCGGCAGCTTCTACCGCCGTTTCAGCCTGCCCGACACCGCTGATCTGGCCAATATCGCCGCCCGCAGCGCCCATGGCGTGCTGGAAATCAGCATTCCCAAGCTGACCCATACGCTGTCGCGCACCATCAAGGTGGAAAACTGACCGGCCTCTGTTGAATGCCCCCCTTTGCAAAAGGGGGGCAGCGGAGATTTCCTGAAACGCCTGGATCGCTTGGGACCAGCATGAAATATAAGGACTATTACCAAATCCTCGGCGTCAGCCGCGACGCTTCGGAAGACGCCATCAAAAAAGCCTACCGGCGGCTGGCACGCAAATACCACCCGGATGTCAGCAAGGAATCAGGCGCTGAGGAACGCTTCAAGGAGGTCTCCGAGGCCTATGAAGTGTTGCGCGACGCGGAAAAACGCGCCGCCTACGATCAACTCGGCCACAACTGGCAAGCCGGACAGGATTTCCGCCCACCGCCCGGCTGGCAGGGCGGCGGGCGCGCCCATCCGGGTGGGGGGGCGGGCTTCAGCAGCCGCGATTTCAGCGATTTCTTTGAATCGCTGTTCGGCAGGGGCGGTTTCAGCGGCATGGGCGGTTTTACCGAACGAGGCGGTTTTGCCACGGCGGGCCAGGATCAAACCGTCGCACTGGAGATCACGCTGGAGGAAGCCCATCACGGCGGCAGCCGCGCCGTGCAACTCCAGACGCCGGAGCGCGATGCCAGCGGTCGGGTCGCCAGTCGCACCCGCACCCTCAACGTCAAAATTCCCGCCGGGGTCACTCACGGCCAGAAAATCCGCCTGAGCGGTCAGGGCAGCGCCGGTCAGGGCGGCGGCCCCAGCGGCGATTTGTATTTGCAAGTGTCGATCAAGCCGCACCCGCTCTATAAAGTGCGCAGCCGCGACATCTTGCTGGAATTGCCGCTGGCCCCCTGGGAAGCGGCGCTGGGCTGCAAGGTCGAAGCGCCGACCCTGGGCGGTCCGGTGACGCTGAATATCCCGGCCAACGCTCAGAATGGACAGAAATTGCGGTTGCGCGGGCGCGGCCTGCCCGGCGATCCCCCCGGCGATCAACTGGTGACGCTGCGCATTGTCAACCCGCCTGCCGACAGCGCGGCGGCGCGTGAACTGTTTCAGCGCATGGAGCAGGAACTCCCGTTCGATCCACGCGCTCATTGGCATTAAAGGAATCCATGGATGGATGACGACCGCGCCGGTTGAAGAAGGTGTTGCGTAGAGGCTTGGACTCGCCCGCCTCGAT
>JBDHRB010000256.1:0-4423 GCA_039807355.1 Candidatus Competibacteraceae bacterium | reverse complement strand
TTCCTTTTTGAAAAACAAGCATTTTTGTCATCAATGAGCGGATTTTTCGGTTGGGACAATGCGCAACAGTACGCCGGGGTCTTCATCGGTCAGCACATACAGATAACCGTCCGGCCCCTGGCGCACATCCCGCACCCGCCGGCCTATCGTCAGCTTTTCCTCACCGACGATGCGCTCGCCGTCCAGGTCCAGGCGGCGAATCTGCCCGAATTTCAGCGCACCGCTGAACAGATCGCCTTTCCAGTGCGGAAAAACCTCGCCGGTGTAAAAGGTCAAGCCGCTGGGCGCTTTGGAGGGGGTCCAAACGAGTTGCGGATCGACGATGCCCGGACGGTGGGTTTCGTCGGAAATGCGCGGCCCCCAGTATTCATGGCTGTAAGTGACCGCCGGCCAGCCATAATTTTGCCCGCCTTGAAGAATATTCAGTTCATCGCCGCCCCGCGAGCCGTGTTCATTGGCCCAAATCCGCCCGGTCAGCGGATGACGAGTCAGACCCTGAATATTGCGGTGGCCGTAGGTCCAGATTTCCGGTTTCGCGCCGGGCCGGTTGACGAACGGATTGTCCGGCGGCGGCGTACCGTCATCTTTGAGCCGCAGCACCTTGCCGAAATGCGTTCCCAGGTTTTGCGCCTGATCGCGGATGTTGCCATTACCAAAGCGGGTCGGCGGGTTGCCGCCATCGCCGATACTCATCAACAAGGTGTGATCCGGCAGCCAAGCCAGGCGTGAGCCGAAATGTTGTCCGCCGGATTTGGCGTCAGCGTTCTGGAAAATGAGTTTGGCGTCCTGCACCGCGTGATTCTCGAAACGCCCGCGCAGCAGCGCCGTTCGATTCGCTTCAGGACTGCCGACGGCCAGCGTCAGGTAAATCAACCGGTTTTGCGCGAAATCGGGATGCAGGGCGATGTCGAGCAGGCCGCCCTGGCCGAAGGCCGCCACTGGCGGTAAGCCGGTCATCGGTTGCGGGTCGAGTTGTCTATTACGCAGCAAGCGCAGGCGTCCGGGACGTTCGGTGATTAGCGCCGAACCGTCCGGCAGCCAGGCGATGGACCAGGGATGACTCAGCCCGCCCACCACAACTTCCGCCCGCCAGCCTTGCGCTTCCGGGACATCGCCGCTGATGGGCGCTGGTCCGGTTTGCGCGTTGCAACTGACGCTGAACGCGCTCAGTAATACGGAGAGGATCAGGGGGTTAGGTAGTTGCATGTTGGAACGCATAGCACTGGTGAATTTTCGGATGCCGGGCGAAATCCAGCGGCAGGGTTTGCCGACTCCAGTCTTCAATCCGCCATTCGGCGAAGGCGTCGCGCTCCAGACGAAAGCGGCGGTAGTTGGTGGAGAAAATCAGCATTCCGCCCGGCGCTAACAAGCGTAGCGCCTGGTGCAACAATTCGCCGTGGTCGCGCTGCACATCGAAATGGCCGTCCATCTCCTTGGAGTTGGAAAAGGTCGGCGGGTCGAGAAAGATCAGATCGTATTGCTCCTGGGCCGCCGCCAGCCATTCCCGGCAATCGGCCTGAATGAAGCGCCGCCACGGATTGTCCAGGCCGTTCAGTTGCAGATTGCGCCGCGCCCAGTCGAGATATTTGGCGGAAAGATCGACGGTGGTGGTGCTGGCCGCGCCGCCCAGCGCCGCGTACACCGTGGCGGTTCCGGTGTAGCCAAACAGGTTGAGAAAGCGCCGGCCCTGGGCTAATTCGCCCAAGCGCCGCCGGGTGATGCGATGATCGAGAAACAGCCCGGCGTCCAGATAGTCGGTGAAGTTGACCAGAAACCGCGCCGGACCTTCGCGCACCTCGTGAAACCGGCTCTGTTGCGCCTGCTTCTGATATTGATCAGCGCCGCGCTGGCGTTGCCGGACTTTGAGGAAAACGTTTTGCGCGGGCAGCTCCAGCACGCTTGGCAATACGGCGATGACCTGTTGCAACCGCGCTTGCGCCTTGGCCGGATCAATGCTGGCCGGCGCGGCGTATTCCTGAACGTGCAGCCATTGCTCATAGCGATCAATCGCCACCGCGTATTCCGGCAGATCAGCGTCATACAGTCGATAACAATAGATGCCTTCCCGCGCCGCCCAACGACCCAGATGACGCAAATTCTTGCGCAGGCGATTGACGAAATCCTCAGCGTCCTCCAGCGCGGGTTGCAGAATGCGGCTTTGCGCTTTCTGCTCCGCCAGTTCCCGGTTGACGAAGTATTCCGGCTCGACGCGGAAACGCAGCAGCCGGCAATCCAGCGGGCCATTGTAAAAGGCGTGAACCTTGTCCGCCCGCAGGCCCATGCGCTTGCCCAAATCAGGATTGCCGGTGAACAGCGCTGCCCGCCAACCGCTGAAATGCGCCTTCAGCCGCTGGCCGATTTGCACATACAGCGCCGCCACCTCTTCCTGTTCGCCCAGCCGCTCACCGTAAGGCGGATTGATGATCACCAAGCCCGGCGCGCCCGGCGGCGGTTCAACGTCGATCCATTCCCGGCGCTCGACCCGCAGATGGTCGGCGACGCCGGCGCGGCTGGCGTTGATCCGGGTCGCCCGCACCGCCTTGGGATCATGGTCGCTGGCGAAAATGGGCGGAATCCGCGATTGACCAACCGTCCAACGTTCCTGCGCTTCCTTGAGCAAGCGGTTCCACAGCGCCGGAATATGGCCGAGCCAGCCGCTGAAACCCCAATGTTCGCGGGACAGGCCAGGGGCGCGGTCGCCGGCGATCCAGGCGGCTTCAATGGCGAAGGTGCCGGAACCGCAGAGCGGATCGAGCAGAGAACCACCGGCGGCGGCGATTTCCCGCCAGCCGGATTTCAACAACAGCGCGGCGGCCAGCGTCTCTTTCAGCGGCGCGGTCACCGTGGCTTCGCGGTAGCCGCGCCGGTGCAGGCTGTCGCCGGATAAATCAAGGCTGACCGTCGCCTGACCGTCGCGGCATTGCAGGTGAATCCGCACATCCGGCTGCTGGCGGTTGACGCTGGGCCGCTGACCGCAACGCGCCCGGAAACGGTCCACGATAGCGTCTTTCACCCGCTGTGCGCCGTAGTGGCTGTGGTCGATGCCCGGACAATTGCCGGTAAATTCCACGCTCAACGTCCCATCCGGGGCCAGATGTTCTTCCCAAGGCAGGTCAAGCACGCCGGCATAAAGCGCCGCGCTATCCGCCACCGGAAATTCAGCCAGCGGCAGCACAATGCGGCTGGCGGTGCGCGACCAGAGACAAGCGCGATAGGCGGTTTCCAGGGTTCCGCGAAAACGCAGGCCGCCGCGCATCGGTTTCACCTGCGTCGCGCCCAGCTCGGCCAGTTCCGCCGTGAGCAGTGGTTCAATGCCGGACGGGGCGGCGGCGAAAAAATCAGATTCGCTCAAAATTCAATCCTCAATAGCGACGTTGACCAGCGTCGGCTGGAGCAGTCGCTGCACTTCAGCCGGCGGCAAACTGATCAGGAAGCCGCGCTTGCCGCCATTCACATAGATCAGCGCCAGGTCGAGAATACTGGCTTGCAGATAAACCGGCATGACTTTGCGTGTCGCAAACGGCGAGGTTCCGCCGACCTGATAACCGCTGTGTTTGTCGGCGACCGCTGGAGCGCAGGGCGCAATGCTCTTGACGCCGAGCAGCCGCGCCAGCTCCTTGGTGGACACCTGACGGTCGCCATGCATCAGCACGATCAGCGGTTGCCGGCGCTCGTCCTCCAGGATCAGGGTCTTGATTACCTGATGCTCATCGACGCCCAGACAGCGGGCGCTGTGGGCGGTGCCGCCGCGATCTTCATAGGGATAAAGATGGCCGCTGAAGGTCACGCCTTGGGCTTGCAGCCAGCGCGTGGCTGGCGTTACCGGAAATTTTTCCTTCTTCATTGATCTTTTTTCACTCAATTAAGCTCTGTTTTTTACCGGATGTTGCTTTTTGTATGATTGATAATTTTTATTATAAAAACAACATTAGTGGTCTATTTAATAATGCGGATGGAAAATTAATATATCGTAATAAGAAAATATAGCTATAAATCAATTTGATTAAAAATTAAAAAACCCTGTAAAACCGCTCAACAACCCCGGTTATTACTGTTGCCGAATGGATAAAAAACAACTATGCAAAAGCCGGGACAATTTTTATTTGTTGCATAGTAGCAAAAAAAATTTTGTGTGTCTGAATCTTGCCTAATCAAACTGGCTTTGGTTAGAGTGCAAGAAAAGCCTGTTTTGGGTTATCGGGAGGAACTGAAGAATGCGAATAGACGCAGCGCTTGAACAGAACAGCCAGAACGCAGAGAACCCAGCCGAGTGCAGTCGACGCGGATTTCTCAAACTGGCGGCAGGCGGTCTTGGCGCCTTGGCTTTGGCGCCGGAAATACTTCAAGCGTCGATTCGGCGCGAACGCTACCTGGCTTTTTATAACCCTAATACCGGCGAAACCGTCCGTCAGGTCTACTGGAC
>JBDHRB010000255.1:0-4424 GCA_039807355.1 Candidatus Competibacteraceae bacterium | reverse complement strand
TCCGCCTTCCAAGCCGATGGCCGCGCATCGCTCCGGGTCGTTCAGCAGCTCCTCAAGAGGGCAATCCAGGTTCCGCTTATCGGCTCGCCCGCGCCCGCGCCCTCATCGAAGCCGGGGAGAAAACCCGCGCCGGGGTCGCCGAACTCTTCGGAGTGGACGTGGCAACGCTGCGGAGGGTGATGGGAAAATCCGGGTAGGCATAGGCATTTGATAAATTAGATTGACGCAAGCAAGGTTGATACTTCACAGATCATCTGTGTCTGGGCAGCCTTGATGTCTCCCTGGATGTTTATTCGGTAATGATAGAACTGCGCGCCGGTCGCAAGCTGCCCAATTCGTTCCAGCCGTTGACTTTCACCTTCATTAGCAGGTGTGAACAGAATTCCAATCGGAGCCTTTGCGGCCGTAACGTGGCTGATTATCTGATAACGGTCATTTTCTTTAAGTTTGGGTTTGTATTTCACTTCCCCCAAGCCAATTACTTCCTTCTTCGACCGGCGTAGAATTATGTCTGATTTTGTTGGATATACTCTGCTATCCTCGAATAGGTGACCCTGGTATTTTATTTTGTTACCGTCAAGAACTGTGATCCCCTGCTCACGTAGACCCTGAACGAAAGTCTGCCGCACGAAGCGTTCGAAAATATCGTCTAGTTTGAACAGGAAAGATGGTAGTTCTTTGCCTCTTGGTTCAAAAGTAAAAGCAATTCCTCCACCAGTCAGAAGAAGATGATAGATGCGCAACATGCCTTCATAGTATCCACGCAACCGAAGTGAAATAGGATCAGTGAGATTAAAATCGATCTTGTTTAGCTCTTGTGTTTGAACACGCTGAAAAACATCCAGTGCTAACTGGATAAGTCGACGCTCCTCCTGCCAGTTATCATTTATTGGAACAAGTCGAGCAAACCGTAGGCACGCTGCTTTAATAGTACGATTGACAGGGTTATCGAGCCCGAATTCAAAAACGCTAGACACCGCCTCGACAGGATTACCACGAGAAAAGTATCGACTGATGGTCTGGCCGAACTCAACGCGTGGCTTATAGTATCCAGTCTGCATTCTCGAATAGTAAGTGCGCTCGAATCCATCTGAGAGAACACCCTTGAGGTAGTAACAAAAGCTCCTGACGATCATTTGGATGGGCGCGGGGCTTTTGCTGGTTTGATACTTCCGTATAATCGGTAAGATACCTCTGTAGTTTTCGCCACTGACTTCCAGCATAGCCCATAGGTTTTGAATCGGAAACTTTGGAACAATGTTAAGCGTGATTGTACTGGTCAGCGGCAGATATCCAATAAGCCCGAGAGCCATAAGTTTAGCCCCATCGGCTATATCTGTAATTTCTATAGCCCCAAGAGCACGGGTATCTGGAAGGATCAAAGATCGACCTAAAGGGTCTACAAGATCGGATCGCGGAAAGAAGCGGTGCCCACGCTCCGGAATTTCGATGACACGAATCGGAACAGCCATGTCTTTCGCTTCCTGTTATGCACTAGCATCGCCATCACCAGACGTTTCCGCTTCTTCATCAATCTTGAGAATCTGTTCAATTTCCTCTTTGAGAGCGATGTATCGCGGCTGGTCATGAAATAGTATACGCCTTAGTCCAAGCTGCACACGACCAGTCCATACGTCTGCTAGGTCTTCAATGGTCCGAACTTTAAGAAAATTGGTGTGCCCGAAACCCACTGGAAAAGCATCTTTCAAAATATCAAAAAGCCGAAGAGTTCTTGCAAGCACGCGATTTTCAACACCTTGCTCTTTCAAATATATCTCTAAGAAAGCCTTATCGGGTTCCATCATGATAACGATGAAGCGGCGTAGGAGCGCATCGTCTAGATCCGTGACAGAACGGTCAAAAGGATTAGCAGTAGCCAGCACGATAAGATTACGAGGTAATGACGTCAGTTCACCCGAAATAGCAAGCGTGAAATTTTTCTCACGGTAATCAAGCTCAAGATAGGTAAGTAGCTCACCGAAAATGCGCGCCACATCTCCTCGATTAAGCTCATCTATTACTAGAACATAGAGATTTCCTGGGTCCTTTCTGGCACTGTCAGCAAATATCAGGAAATGGCGGCGATCAAGGATATAAGTTACACCTGATCCCTTCTCACCTTCACCGTCTGCCCTAGCTTTGGCTGGACGGAAGCCTTCAACAAAGTCGTCATAGCCAAAGGTCGGATGGAACTGGAGAAAGCGCACGCGGGCTTCATCACCTTCGGCCAGAAAGTTGGCAATGTCATGAGCATAGTGAGTCTTCCCGGTTCCTGGCGGCCCTGCCAGTAAAAATGAATGGCTAATACCGTTTGCAATTGCGCTGCGAACGGTAGCCAAGATCGGGTCATCTTGGCTCATGAGTGCTTTATTGAGAGTCTCAGCAGGGATTTTTTTTTGTGGTATAGTGGATAGGGTGGCGAAAAGGCGCGGTGCAAGCTCTCTTTGAAACTCTTGGTTAGTTGGGCGTGTTTTGATGGTAACAGGCCATGCACGGCTAGGCGCAAGCCTAAAACGACCACGATAGGGCTCTTGAAGCTCATTTAGTTCTAATTCGTTATTCAGAAAATGCTTGAAAAGCCCTTGCCATGAATTAATTTCATCAGGGAAACCATTAAGAGCGAAAAGCCAGATAAGAAAATCTTCGAACTGGAAAGAATCCGGAATTTTGGCTTCAAAAGCAGGCTGGAAAGCATCTGTGAGACGGACAGTTGCCTTTTCACCCTCCAGCTCTCCGCGCTGGCGCATTTCGCGGTAGCCACGGCTGGAGAAAAGATTCCCCCACATCTGAGTATCCTGCCGAATCACATAGTCGCCAGCGAAATCTCCACGATTCCAATTGATTCCCTTGAGCCGAGGGCGAAGTAAGTTTCTTCCGCTTGGAAAATCGGGAATACCAATCAGTCTTCCATTGAAGTAGCGGTCAAGAAATTTGTCCGTTCCTTTTTTCTTTGAAAGATCAGTGAGGTTTTTTGTATTTACGTCATTGGCAGCAAAAACAAATGCTGTGATTAGCCAGTTGGCGCTAATTTTCTGTAAAGCTTCAATAGCAGCTTTGATGGTCGATATGTCAAAATATTGCATGAATTACTCTTGTTTTTTCGTGCCAGGCTTACGGAAGTTAAGCCGGTTCCCATTCCATTGGTTCCATAAGGGCGATGGTTTTTGCAATCGGCTTTCGATGATGTTCCAGTCCGTCGATAAGAAACCTTCAGATTCGATAATTCCCTGAACATAATCGATGTAGTCGTAGCCCATATCGATTCCCACCACATTTCTATGGTGCTTGAAAGCGGTCAAGATCGTAGTCCCGCTTCCGACAAAAGGATCAAGAACATGCCCGCCCGATGGGCTGCCTACTTCGATGCAGCGACGCACAAGTTCTGACGGAAATGCGGCGTTGTGATTAGCCCGGCGACTACGTTCAATAGGTATATTCCAAACATCCTCTTCAACTAGCTTTGATCTATCAAAGCTATAGAAGCGATTTTTGGAGAACATGAAGACAAACTCGTACTGTCGATAAGGACGATCACGGGCTGTAGGTTCAACGAAAGCGTTTACCCGATTCCAAATGATCGAACTGCGGAGCGTCCATCCCCGATTTTGCATGGCGAAAGCAACCTTCCAAGGAACTCCGATCATGCTTTTCTTGGGAATGTCCCATCCCCCGACATCAACTGGCCGAACCTTGCGGCGTAAAAAGTTGCGTGAGGAACACTTTGGATCGCTTCCGTGTGGCTGGCCGTTTCCTGAATAATATGTATCACCAATGTTTAAGAAAAAGACGCCTTCCGGGTGAAGAGTGCGTTTTACCTCATCGAAGACTTTCATAAGCGCCCCAATATAGGCTTCAACGGATTCTTCGTGGCCGAGCTGCCCATCAAAACCGTAGTCACGAACCCAATAGTAGGGTGGTGAAGTCACAGCGACATTGAAGACATTATTTGGCAGGGACTTGAGCATCGTAGCAGAATCGCCGTGCATTACTCCTGCGAAGTGCCCTCCTGATGATATGTATCCGGCTAGATTTTCTTTATTTCCGACTTTGGTGCATGAACCAGTGTTCGTCTCCACTGAGAATAAATTATTCATTCTCCGCCTCACTTTGTTATCAGGTTAGAGATGTTGCAGCGGGACATGACCTTTTTAGTTCCCCAAACTTTGAAGCCTAGGGTTTTATCCCTATTCCCACAAAAATGTATCATGATTGATTTTTTTTGCCAATGGCGCGGTAGCCGCGTCTTTCCTTTTGCCTGCGGATTTTCGCGCCCGCCTCGATGGCGGCGGCCTCGGTCTCGAACCAGCTTTCACGGACGGTGCCGGGGTGCCCGATACGGCCCCATTCCCGGATGAGCGTCCATGAACCGAACAGGGTTCGGGAAACGGTAAGGGTGTAGAAGCGTTGCCGGTTGCAGACCGGCT
>JBDHRB010000254.1:0-4440 GCA_039807355.1 Candidatus Competibacteraceae bacterium | reverse complement strand
GCTTGTCGTCTCGGCGAAAGCCTGTGCGCCGCCGTCGCACAAGACGCCCTGGGCGGAACCGGCTTGACCGGGATGTCGCATGGCGCGTCCGGGGTGGCGCTGGCGCTGTTGGCCTTGCAGGCGGAAACCGGCGATGCGCACTGGCGGCCAGCCGCGCTGGCGCTGTTCGCCGCTGAACGCCGCTATTTCGACGCCGACGCCGGCAACTGGCTGGATTTGCGCCGTCAACTTCCCCAACGCAAATGCGGCTTGTCCTGGTGCCACGGCGCACCGGGCATGGCGCTGGCGCGGGCCGTCGCCCTGCGCGTTTTGGGCGTGGAAGACCCGGAATATGACCGGCTCCGCGCAGAAACCGAGATCGCCCTAAAAACCACCCTGGCCGCGCCGCTGGGCGAGGATGACAGCCTGTGTTGCGGCAATCTGGGCCGCGCCGAAATCCTGCAAAGCGCCGGGGCCTTGCTGAAGCGCCCCGCCCTGCTCGAAGCAGCGGAGGCGCTGCGTAACGCGGTTTGGCGGCGCGCCTGCGCCCAAGGCGGCTATGCGCTGCGTCCGGCCCTGAAGGCTGGCCCAATCCATCCCGGCCTGTTCACCGGCTTGGCGGGGATCGGCTACCACGGGCTGCGCACCGCCGATCCCGCTGGCCTGCCCAGTTTGCTGCTGCCGCTGGCGCTGGACGATTCCGCGAATCCTGAATGATCTCGTCAGTTTGAGGGAATGGATATACACTGTGCTTGTCTATCCAAACTCATCCAGGAGGTCGTATGCAGGTTGCCAAATGGGGTAATAGTCTGGCAGTTCGCTTGCCCGCTTCGGTCGTAGAAGTGCTTCAGCTCAAAGCCGGTGACCAGATTGAAATTGAGGTCGCCGGAGAACGCACTTTCGAGATTCGCTCCCGGCCTCGCTCCGACGAGTTACTGGCCCGGTTAAGAAAGTATCGCGGGCGACTGCCCCCTGATTTCAAGTTCGACCGAATCGAAGCCCATGAACGCGGGTAAGGCGTTCTTCGACACCAATATCCTGCTCTACCTGTTGTCCGGGGACACTGAGAAAGCGGATCGCGCCGAAGCGCTGCTGATGAAAGGCGGCGTCATCAGTGTCCAGGTCCTCAACGAGTTTGCGGCGGTGGCGTCGCGTAAACTGGGTTTGTCGTATCCCGAAATCAGCGAGATTCTGCACACGGTTCGCGCAGTCTGCGCAGTCAATCCGCTCACCGTGGAAATCCATGACCTTGGACTGCGCATTGCGGAACGTTACGGGTTTTCGCTCTACGATGCCCTGATTGTCGCCGCCGCCCTGCTGGCCGGGTGTGAAACTCTCTATTCCGAAGACTTGCAAGACCGTCAAACCATCGAGGGACGACTGCAAGTTCGGAATCCCTTGGCGTGTTCTGGAGACGCTCGCGCTTGAGCGCAATACATCGCGTGTCCCACTGCCTGAAGCCGCTATAGCAATCCTCGACAAGTGGCGGTTTCCATTCAATGAAGAAATCCCCCTCACCCCCCTTTTGCAAAGGGGGAAGCCGCGTCAGCGGCGGCGGGAAGATGGCTCTATCACTGGCCGGTGAGCCGTTCCAGCGCCTCGCGGTATTTAGCGATGGTTTTCTCTACGATGTCCGGCGGCAATTCCGGCCCTGGCGCTTGCTTGTCCCAGTCCAGCGTTTCCAGATAATCGCGCACGAACTGCTTGTCAAAGCTCGGCGGATTGACGCCGGGCTGATAACCGTCTGCCGGCCAGAACCGCGAAGAATCCGGGGTCAACGCCTCGTCCATCAGCACCAATAACCCATCCTCAGCCAGCCCAAACTCGAATTTGGTATCGGCGATGATCATGCCCCGCTCCAGCGCATAATCCGCCGCTTCCCGGTACAAACGCAGGCTGATTTGCCGCACCTGATCCGCCAACTCTTGGCCGATGGTCGCGGCGATCTGCTCAAAACTGACATTCTCATCATGCGCACCCAGCGCCGCCTTGGTGGACGGCGTGAAAATCGGCTCCGGCAACCGTTCGGCCAGCCGTAAACCGTCCGGCAGGCGCATCCCGCAGACCGTCCCGCTGCGTTGATAATCCTTCCAGCCGGAGCCGATCAGATAGCCGCGCACAATGGCTTCGACCGGCAGGCCCTTCAAGCGCCGCGCCACCACCGCCCGCCCGGCTACCCGCTCGCGCTCCCGCGCATCCGGCAACGCCTGTTCCAGGGTCTTCTCGGCCAGTTGCAGGTGATTGGGCACAATCGGGCGGGTGCGCTCGAACCAGAAATTAGCCATGGCCGTCAACAGTGCGCCCTTGCCAGGCAGCGCGGTCGGCAGGATCACATCGAAGGCGGACAGCCGGTCGCTGGCGACCATCAGCAAATGACGGTCATCGACCGCGTACAGGTCACGAACCTTGCCGCGATAAATCAGCGGCAAACTGGCGATTTCGGGCGAGGCGGCGGGCGCAGACATGGACGATTCCTCAAGTAGGTTCAACAGCAATACTCGGTATTGTAATGCCAAACCCCTCCGACATTTCGCAACGTCGCCCAGCGGGCAGATGGAGTATGCTTAATCAATGAACCTGACTGACGCCCTGCTTCCCACCGATTTGTTATTGTTCGCCTATTTCGTCTGGCTGCTGGTCGGCCTCCAGGCGCTGCGCGTCGCGCCGTGGCGGATTTTCCTGGCCACCGCCAAGCTCCAGCACCTGTTTCTCGGCGCATCGACCGTCCTGTTCCTGATATGGATTTTCGAGGTCGGGGTGCGCCCGGCGCTGGGCTTTCATTTCCTGGGCGTGACGGTCTACACCCTGATGTTCGGCTGGGCGCTGGGCGTCATCGGCGTCAGTCTGATTATGGTCGGGGTGACGGTGATGAGCGGCGACTGGACCGCGCTGGCGATGAACGCCCTGCTGCTGGGCATATTGCCGGTGTCGATCAGCTATGGCGTCTATGCGCTGGTCTACCGCTACCTGCCGCGCCATTTATTCATCTACGTGTTTCTCTGCGCGTTTTTCAACGCCATGCTGGCGGCAGGGGCGGCGGTGCTGGCGCTCTCAACTCTGCTGGTCCTCAGCGAAACCTACACGTTCGCCCGCCTCAGTCAGGAGTATCTGCCCTACCTGCCGCTGTATTTATTCCCGGAAGGTTTGCTCAACGGCATGACCACCATGGCCTTGATCGGCTTGCGGCCCGACTGGCTAAAAACCTACGATGACGAGATTTATCTGAAAAACTGATCGACTGACGAGGTTTGAAATTCAGCGTGTTGGGAAAACTGTTTGGCGGAGCTTTTGGTTTTATGGTCGGCGGGCCGCTCGGCGCGCTGCTCGGTGCAGCGGTTGGGCATAATTTCGATCAGGGCCTGCGCAACCGCTCCAGCGCAGAGTCGGCCAGCTCCGATCACGCCCGCAATCTGTTCCACGCCACCGCGTTTCAGATGATGGGCCATATTGCCAAGGCCGATGGCCGGGTGTCGGAGCGGGAAATCGCCGCCGCCCGCGCCATTATGGATCATCTGCAACTTAGCGCCGGCCAGCGCCAATCGGCGATTGATTGCTTTACCGAAGGCAAACAGGCCGATTTCCCGGTCGAGGCGGCGCTGCATTCATTGCAACAGGTCTGCCGCGATCACCCGGCGCTGCTGCAACAAACCCTGGAATTGCTGCTCAACGTCGCCTACGCCGATGGCGGGCTGCATCCGCAGAGCCACGCTCGCCTGCTCGACATCGCCGACCGGCTGGGCGTGCATCGCCTGCAATTTGAAACCCTGCACACCCTGTTTCGCGCCCAGCGCTGGGCGCATCAGTCCAAGACCAGCGGTTCTGACGGCAGCGGTTCTTCCGGGGCGCATGACGAACAACGGACGCACAGCCGGCGACCGACGACGGTGGTGCATTCGCTCAGTCAGGCTTACGCGGTGCTGGGGGTGAAGCGCGACGCCAACCCCGATGAAATCAAGCTGGCTTATCGCCGTCTGGTCAAACAGCACCATCCCGACAAATTGGCCTCGCGCAGCGTCTCCTCGGCGGAAATGACCCGCGCTACGGAAAAAACCCGGGAAATCACCGCCGCCTACGAACGGATTCGTCAAGCACGCGGCTTTTAGTTGCGCTTACAACACCCCGCGCTCCGCCAGCGACACGATTTGCCCGTCGCCGACCACGATGTGATCGAGCAGGCGGACATCAATGATCGCCAGCGCTTCCTTCAGGCGCAAAGTAATCGCTTCGTCGGCCCGACTCGGTTCCGCCACCCCGGAAGGATGGTTATGCGCGGCAATCACCGCCGCCGCGTTATGGTGCAATGCCCGCTTGACCACCTGGCGCGGATGCACCGCGGAACTGTCGATGGTGCCGAAGAACAGTTCTTCGTACTGAATCACCCGGTGTTTGTTGTCCAAAAACAGGCAGGAAAACACCTCATGCGGATGATGGCGCATTCGGGCCATTAGATAACGGCGGGGG
>JBDHRB010000253.1:0-4458 GCA_039807355.1 Candidatus Competibacteraceae bacterium | reverse complement strand
GAACAATTCCACGCGCAACGCTTCCTGATCGGATTCAGCGGGATGAATGTCGATGATCTCGCCGCGCACCCGAAACGTCCCCCGCGCCAGTTCCAGATCATTGCGGGTGTATTGCAAATCCGCCAGCCGGCGCAAAATGGCGCGCTGATCGACCTTTTCGCCGCGCACCAGGTGCAGGATCATTTTCATATACCAGTCGGGATCGCCCAGCCCGTAGATCGCCGATACGGTGGCGACGATGATCGTATCGGGCCGCTCCAGAATCGCCTTGGTCGCCGACAGGCGCATTTGCTCGATATGCTCATTGATCGAGGCGTCCTTCTCGATATAGGTGTCCGAAGACGGCACATAGGCTTCCGGCTGGTAATAGTCGTAATAGGAAACGAAATATTCCACGGCGTTTTCCGGGAAGAACGCCTTCATTTCCCCGTACAACTGCGCGGCCAGGGTCTTGTTCGGGGCCAGGATTAAGGCGGGACGCTGCACGGCGGCGATGACCTGCGCCATGGTGAAGGTCTTGCCGCTGCCAGTGACGCCGAGCAGGGTTTGATAGGCCAGACCGGCGTTGAGACCTTCGACCAGTTGGCGGATGGCCTCCGGCTGATCGCCAGCGGGTTGGAAAGCAGCGCGGAGGGTCAACAGTTGATGAGTAGACATGGCGTTTTGGCCGAATGAATTTTCCAGTATGATCCGACATTGCGCCTGACCGGCGTGTTCAACCTCCATAACAATTCAGTCCCCATGTCCAGGAGTTTCCCGTGAGCACCCCGCTTTCCGAACGTGTACAACGCATCAAGCCCTCGCCGACCCTGGCTGTCACCGCCAAGGCCAACGAATTGAAGGCCGCGGGCAAGGACGTGATCGGCCTGGGCGCTGGCGAACCCGATTTCGACACGCCCGATTTCATCAAGGAAGCGGCGATCAAGGCGATCAACGCCGGTTTCACCAAATACACGCCAGTCGATGGCACCGCCGGTTTGAAAAAAGCGATCATCGCCAAATTCCAGCGCGACAATGGACTCAGCTACGAACCGAAACAGATTCTGGTGTCCTGCGGCGGCAAGCAGAGTTTTTACAACCTGGCCCAGGCGCTGCTGAACGCCGGCGATGAAGTCATCATTCCTGCGCCGTACTGGGTGTCTTACCCGGACATGGTGCTGCTGGCTGATGGAACGCCGGTGATTGTGCAAGCGGGCATTGATCAGCATTTCAAAATCACCCCGGCGCAACTGGAAGCGGCGATCACTCCGCGCAGCAAGTTGGTGGTGATCAACAGTCCGTCCAATCCCACCGGCGTCGCCTACACGGCTGCGGAACTGGCCGCACTCGGCGGGGTGTTGCGCCGCCACCCGCAGGTCTACATCGCCACCGATGATATTTATGAACATATCCTCTGGACTGGCGAAAAATTCAATAACATTCTCAGCGTTTGCCCGGATTTATATGAGCGGACCATCGTGCTGAACGGCGTCTCGAAAGTCTATTCGATGACCGGCTGGCGCATCGGCTACTGCGGCGGGCCGAAAGATTTGATCAACGCCATGACCAATATTCAGTCACAGAGCACGTCCAACCCGACTTCGATCTCCCAGGTTGCGGCGGAAGCGGGGTTAAACGGCGATCAGTCCTTCGTAGCGATGATGGTCAAGGCGTTCAAAGAGCGCCATGACACCGTTTATAGCGTACTCAAGGCGATGAATGGCGTCGAAGTCGCGCCGGCGGACGGCACGTTCTACATCTTCCCCAGCTTCCAGAAGGTGATCGAGCGGCTGGGGCTGGCCAACGACATTGCCTTTGCCGAACTGCTGCTCAATGAAGCCGGCGTGGCGCTGGTGCCGGGTTCCGCGTTCGGCGCGGAAGGTTGCGCTCGAATTTCCTTTGCGACCAGTATGAAGAACCTGACTCAGGCGCTGGAACGGATTGGCCGGGTGATCTCGCGTTAATCAGCAATCAGAAGTTGACAGAATGACCGGGGATCAATAGAATCGCCGCTCTCAATTCCCCGGTAGCTCAGTCGGTAGAGCAAGTGACTGTTAATCACTGGGTCCGTGGTTCGAGTCCGCGCCGGGGAGCCAAATAGCCAAGCCCTGATGGAACATCCATCAGGGCTTTTTTTATGCCCGCTTGTTGGGCAATTTCCCTGTAGTAGGGTGTTTATTCTAATCCGCCTGGCTACAGTGACGATGCTGGAAAAAATAACCAAATCGGGGCTGGGATCGCCCCATGCTGATGGAGAAGAACAACCGATTCCTGGGGGCTTACGCAGGAGCAGAACGATGACTTACCGACATTTGCAAAAACGGCTGCGCGAGACACGCCGGATGGAAGATACGCTGGCGCTGGCCAGTCAAATCTGGCTCGCGGGACTGGGCGCACTGGCCCGCGCCGAACAGGAAGGCAGCGAATTTTTCGATCAATTGGTCGAATGCGGCAAAGTCATGGAAGCCGTCGAAGGCGATGATCCGCCACACCTCAGACAGTTAGCGCGTCTGGCCTTGTCCCGCCATCCCCAGCGCGAGCCGCCGGAAGCGCCAACCCCAGAAGATTTGCAAAGTCTGGCGGAAGCGATCCGGCAATTTAATCCGCACTTGTCCGAGCTGGAGATGCGCTGACCCGGCGCAGCCCGGACTCCCATTCAACTTTCCCGCAACGCCCGCCAAGGCGGCTGATTGAGCGCCGAGCGGGCGCCCAGCACACCCGCCAGTCCCACGCCCAGCGCCCCGGCTGCGCCACCCAGCAGCCAAATCCATACGCTGCCCTGATAAGCAAAGTCGAACACCCGTTCCGCCAGGACATAGCCGAGCAAGGTGGCGGCGGCGGCAGCCAGCACTCCGGCCAGCAAGCCCAGCAGGGTAAACTCGGCCAGCAGACTTTGCCGAACAACGTTGCGCTGCGCTCCCAGGGCGCGCAGCACGGCGCTTTCAAAACGGCGCTCGTCCTGGGTGGCCTGAATCGCCGCATACAACACCACCAGCCCCGCCGCCAGGGTGAACAGGAAAACATATTCAACGGCGGCGATGACGCGATCCACGATTTCCCGCACCTTGGTCATCAGCGCCTCGACATCCAGAATGGTGATCGACGGGTACTGGCGCACCAGCTCGGCCAATACCGGCTTGCGTTCTGCGGGCAGATAAAAACTGGTGATCCAGGTCGCCGGATGCGCCTCCAGCACCCCGGAGGGAAACACCACGAAGAAATTGGCGCGGAACGAATCCCATTCCACGCTGCGCAGACTCGTTACCTTCGCCTCGACCGCCTGATCGGCGATCTGGAAACGCAGCGTATCGCCCAAGGCGATGCCTAAATCCTCGGCCAGCCCGACCTCGACCGAAGCCTCGCCCTGACCGCGTTCAGCGGCGCTCCACCAGCGCCCGGCGACAATCCGGTTATCCTCCTGCAACTGATCGGTCCAGGACAGATTGAATTCCCGCGCTGCCAAGCGTCGGGCGCGGGGATTGGCGTATTCCTCTGGATCGACCGCACGACCGTTGAGGGCGGTCAACCGCCCGCGCACCATCGGGAACAGTTCGACATCGCGCAAGCCGCGCTCGCGGAGAAAGGTCTTGATCCCCGCGACATCGCCGGTTTGCACATTGATCAAAAAGTGATTCGGCGCATCGGGCGGCAGGCTGGCCCGCCAACCGGCCAGCAAATCGGTGCGCACCAAAGTCAGGATCAGTAGCGCCATTAAACCCAGTCCCAGCGCCACCACCTGCACCGCGCTGCCCGGACCGCGCCGGGCGATATTGGCCAGGCCGAACCGCCAGGCCACGCCCACCCGACCGCGCAGCAGGTTCAGCGACTTCACCAGTCCCCAGGCGGCCAGCGCCAGCGCGACGGTGGCTCCGGCCACCCCGGCGCAGACATAAAGCGCCAGTCGCCACTCGCCGGCTTGCCAAATCAGCAGCGCCGCAGTCGCCGCAATGGCCGGACCGTAGAGGGCCAATAAACGCGGATTGACCGGGCCTAAATCGCGGCGCAACACCCGCAACGGCGGCACTTCGCGCAGGCGCAGCAGCGGCGGCAGGCCAAAACCCAGCAGCGTCATCAAGCCGGTGGCCAAGGACGGCAGAACCGGAGACCAGGACGGCGCTGGCAATTCAGTGCGGCTGATCAGTGACCCCAAAACACCGCTCAGGCCGTATTGCGCCGCATAACCGACGATCAACCCGGCCAGCCCGGCCAGCAGCGCCAGCGCCAGCAATTCCAGAATGAATACCCGGAGAATCAGCGCCTCGGTTGCGCCCACGCAGCGCAGAATCGCTACGCTGTCCCAGTGGCGGGCGGCGAAGCGGCGAGCGGCGATGGCGACGCCCACTCCGGCCAGAATCACGCTGACCAGCGCCGCCAGATGCAGAAAGCGTTGCGCCCGCTCCAGCGCCGAGCGCAATTCAACGCGGGCTTCGCGCACCCCTTGCAGCTTTTCCCCATCCGCCAGCCGGGTTTGCGCCCAAC
>JBDHRB010000252.1:0-4464 GCA_039807355.1 Candidatus Competibacteraceae bacterium | reverse complement strand
GGGGCCATAGCTCAGCTGGGAGAGCGCCTGCATGGCATGCAGGAGGTCGTCGGTTCGATCCCGTCTGGCTCCACCAACCCCAGCCGTCATTTTCGTGACGGTTTATTTTTTTTGCCTTGATGTCCCCATCGTCTAGAGGCCTAGGACATCGCCCTTTCACGGCGATAACAGGGGTTCGAATCCCCTTGGGGACGCCACTCCAGCGTCGCATTTCCCCCCTCGATGGCAAGCGTTGATCCGCTATTTTGCGCACGGCGGATTCTGCACCCTTGAAATTCATCCCGGCGATCCCCATAGCGTGTGGTTAAACCATACTCTTTCATCCGCCTGCGAGGTGCGTCATGCCGATCTACGAATACCGTTGCCAGTCCTGTAGCCACGAGCTGGAAGTGATGCAGAAGTTGAGCGATCCGGAACTCACCGACTGCCCGGCGTGCGGTCAGCCGCAGTTGAAAAAGCTGATTTCTGCGGTCGGCTTCCGCCTGAAAGGCAGCGGCTGGTATGAAACCGACTTCAAGAAAGGCAACCAGAAAAATCTGGTCAAGGACGAAACGCCAAAAAGCGCCTCGACCAGCAGCGCCTGCGAGGGTTCCGGCGGGTGCGCCGCCTGTCCGGCAGCGGCTTGATGACAGCATAGGGTTGACCTTTAGTGCGCAATCTTTAACCTTCTTCAGCCTTTCGCCTTCAGCCTTCAGGAACCCAGACGCCATGCGCAGCCATTATTGCGGCCAAGTCACAGAAGCCTTTTTGGATCAAGATGTTACTCTGTGTGGTTGGGCGCATCGCCGCCGTGATCACGGCGGAGTCATTTTCATCGACCTGCGCGACCGCGACGGTCTGGTGCAAGTGGTGATTGATCCCGACACCCCGGAGGCGTTTGCCAGCGCCGAACGGGTGCGCAATGAATATGTGCTGCGCGTGATCGGGCGGGTGCGCCACCGCCCGGAAGGCACGGAAAACCCCAATCTGGCCACCGGCGCGGTTGAAGTGCTGGCGCGTGAGGTGGAGATTCTCAACCGCTCCGAGCCGCTGCCGTTCCAGCTCGACGACGACGACACGTCCGAAGAGGTGCGGCTGCGCTATCGCTATCTCGACCTGCGCCGCCCGCTGATGCAGGAACGCCTGCGCCTGCGCACCCGGGTGATCAGCACGCTGCGCCGCTTCCTGGATGCGCACGGCTTTCTCGACATCGAAACCCCGATGCTGACCAAGGCCACCCCGGAAGGCGCCCGCGATTATCTGGTGCCGAGCCGCACCCATCCCGGCAGTTTCTTCGCCCTGCCGCAGTCGCCGCAGTTGTTCAAGCAGTTGCTGATGATGGCCGGGATGGATCGCTATTATCAGGTGGTGCGCTGTTTCCGCGATGAAGACCTGCGTGCTGACCGCCAGCCGGAATTTACCCAGCTCGATATCGAAACCTCGTTCATGGATGAGCCGGCGATTACCGATCTGATGGAAGTGATGATTCGCCAGTTGTTCAAAGAGGTGCTGGGCGTCGATCTGCCCAAACCGTTTCCCCGGATGCCTTACGACACCGCGATGCGCCGCTACGGTTCGGACAAGCCGGATTTGCGCATCCCGCTGGAGTTGACGGAACTCTCGGATTTGATGACCGGGGTGGAATTCAAGGTGTTCGCCGGCCCGGCCAACGATCCGAAGGGTCGGGTGGCGGCGCTGCGCGTACCGGACGGCGGTAAGTTGACCCGCCGCGAAATTGATTTGTATACCGAATTTGTCGGTCGCTATGGTGCAAAGGGACTGGCCTATATCAAGGTCAACGACATCGCCGCCGGGCGCGACGGACTGCAAGCGCCGATAGTCAAATTCCTGCCCGATGAAACCCTGGCCAAGATTCTCACCCGCACCGGGGCGGAGAATGGCGATCTGCTGTTCTTTGGCGCGGATTCCGCCAAGGTGGTCAACGATGCGCTGGGCGCGTTGCGCCTGAAAGTCGGCCACGATCTGGGCCTGGTCAAGAACGACTGGGCACCGCTGTGGGTGGTGAATTTCCCGATGTTTGAATGGGATGAACAGGAGCAGCGTTGGAACGCCCTGCACCATCCGTTCACTGCGCCGCGCAATGATGATCCCGCTGAGATGCGGGCTGATCCGGGGCGCTGTTTGTCGCGGGCCTACGATATGGTGCTGAACGGCAGCGAAATCGGCGGCGGTTCGGTGCGTATCCATCGCCAGGAGATGCAAAGCGCGGTGTTTGACCTGCTCGGCATCGGCCCGGAAGAAGCGCGGGCCAAATTCGGTTTCCTGCTCGACGCGCTCAAGTTCGGCTGTCCGCCGCATGGCGGCCTGGCCTTCGGCCTGGATCGGTTGGTCATGCTCATGGCCGGGGCCAGTTCGATCCGCGACGTAATGGCCTTCCCCAAGACTCAGAGCGCCGCCTGCCTGATGACTCAGGCTCCAGCGCCAGTCACTGAAGCGCAGTTGCGCGATCTCAACATCCGCCTGCGGCGCACGCCCTAACCTTGAGCAATCCGCCCTCGACCGCTCGCCTGCCGGCGGGCGAGCGGCGTACCTCCCGCTATAAACGTCCAGAGTCGGTGTTGGTGGTGATCTACACCGCCGCTGAAATATTGGCGCTGCGTCGCCGCCAGCCGCCCGATTTCTGGCAGTCCGTGACGGGCAGTTTGCGCTGGACTGAAACCGATCCGCTGGAGGCGGCGCGCCGCGAGTTGTTCGAGGAAACCGGTCTGGGCGAGGGACTGAACATCGTGGATTGCGGCGTTGTCAATCGCTTTCCCATCCTGCCGGACTGGCGAGATCGCTATGCGCCGGATGTGGTGGAAAATATCGAACGGGTGTTTCGGGTGCAGTTGCCCGCGCCCCGCCCGGTCACGCTGAATCCCGCCGAACATACCGAATACGCCTGGTGGCCGCGAGAGGTCGCCGTCGTGCGCATGTCCTCGTGGAGCAACCGGGCTGCGATCTCCGCCCTGCCCCGATGAAAATACGGTTCGCTCAATCCCTTGGGCCATGGATCGGTTTGCTGCTGTTCAGCGCCGCGTTATGGGCGCTGCATCAGGCGCTGGCCGAATATCACTATCAGGATGTGGTTGCTTATCTGCGCGGATTACCCGCCGTGCAACTGTTCGCGGCCTTGCTGGCCACCGCGCTGAGTTATCTGGTCACCACCGGCTATGACTGGCTGGCGTTGCGCTACATTCGTCAGCCGCTCCCCTGGTCCAAGGTGGGTTTCGCCGCCCTGCTCAGTTACGCCTTCAGCAACTCGGTCGGGTTGTCGGTGCTCACCTCCAGCTCCCTGCGTTACCGGTTGTATTCCAGTTGGGGCCTGACCGCAGTGGACATCGGGAAAATCGTCCTGTTCACCACGCTGACCCTGTGGCTGGGCATTCTGAGCGTCGGCGGCGGCGTGCTGGCGCTGAATCCGCTGCAACTGAATGCAACGCCCTGGCTGCCGCTGGACGGTCGGCTCATCGGTTTACTGATGCTGATCCCGCCGACGGCCTATCTGCTACTGGGCATTTTGCGGCGTCAACCGCTGCGCTGGCGGTCATGGACCTGGCCGATGGTGCGCTGGCGGCTGGCGGCGGCGCAATTAACCGTCGGCGCACTGGACTGGGTCATGGCCGGCGTAGTGCTATATGTATTGTTGCCCACGCCAACACCGGTTCCCTTCGGCCTGGCGCTGGGCGCTTTTTTGATCGCGCAAACGGCTGGATTGCTCAGTCATATTCCCGGCGGCTTGGGCGTCTTCGAGTCGCTGATGTTGCTGCTGCTCCGCGAGCAGTTGCCGACCACCGATTTGCTCGGCGCGTTGCTGGCCTACCGGCTGATTTATTACCTGTTGCCGCTGGGGTTAGCGGCGATCAGCCTTGGCGTCTACGAACTGCGCCATCAAAAGGAGCGGATTTTGTGGCTGCCCCGGGTGATGGGGCCATGGGTTCCGGTGCTGTTGCCGCAGATTTTTGCCTTGCTGGCCCTGGTCAGTGGCGCGGTGTTGCTGTTTTCTGCGGCCACGCCCGGCGTGGAAACCCGGCTGAACTGGCTGGAAGACTTCATTCCGTTGTCCGTGCTGGAAATTTCTCATTTCATCAGCAGCCTGATGGGCGCGAGTCTGTTGTTGCTGGCGCGTGGACTGCAACGCCGCCTCGACGCCGCCTGGCTGCTGACGGTGATTTTTCTCGGCGCGGGCGTCGCGGCTTCACTGCTCAAGGGCGCCGATTACGAGGAAGCCACGGTCTTGTCCATGCTGCTGGCCGGGTTGCTGCCGAGCCGGGCGCAATTTTATCGTCGGGCGTCGCTGTTCAGCGAACGCTTCACGCCGGGCTGGCTCGCCGCCATTGCGGTGGTGTTGCTCTGCTCGCTCTGGCTGGGTTTGTTCTCTTATAAAAATGTCGAGTATTCCCATGATTTATGGTGGGAGTTCAGCTTTGGCGGCGAAGGGGAAGCACCGCGTTTTCTGCGGGCGATGGTCGGGGCGCTGGGCGC
>JBDHRB010000251.1:0-4466 GCA_039807355.1 Candidatus Competibacteraceae bacterium | reverse complement strand
ATGTAGAGCCGGTCAAGGACAAGGTGCTTCTGGAAAACGCCATTCGCGGCATGTTAAGTAACCTGGACCCCCATTCGGCCTATCTGGACGCTGAAGCCTTCCAGGATTTGCAAATCGGCACCTCCGGGGAATTTGGCGGCCTGGGCATCGAGGTCGGCCAGGAAAACGGCTTCATCAAGGTTATCGCGCCGATTGACGACACGCCGGCGCAACGCGCAGGGATTCGCGCTGGCGACCTGATCATCCGCCTGGACGACGCCTCGGTGAAGGGTATGCCGCTGTCCGACGCCATCGCCCGGATGCGCGGCAAGCCCAATACCGCAATTACCCTGACTATTCTCCGCGAAGGCGCGAAAAAGCCGCTGAAGATCAAACTGGTGCGCGAAGTTATCCAGGTGCGCAGCGTAAAAAACCGTCTGCTGGAGCCGGGTTTCGGCTATCTGCGCATCACCCAGTTTCAGGCCAAAACCGCCTCGAATCTCGAAGAAGCCCTGCAAGATCTGGCAAAGCAAAATCAGGGGCCGCTCAAGGGCCTGATTCTCGATTTGCGCAATAACCCGGGCGGAGTGTTGAACGGCGCGGTCGATGTCGCCGATGAATTCCTTGAACAAGGCGTGATTGTGCAAACCAAGGGCCGTGGCGACAGTTCGGAACAAACCTTCAAGGCCACCGCCGGCGACTTGCTCAATAAAGCGCCGATGATCGTCATGGTCAACGGCGGTTCGGCGTCGGCGTCAGAGATCGTTGCCGGGGCGTTGCAGGATCATCGGCGGGCGCTGGTGTTAGGCGAGCGCACCTTCGGCAAGGGTTCGGTGCAAACCATTCTGCCGCTGGGTAATGGCGCTGCGGTCAAGCTGACCACCGCCCGCTACTACACGCCGAACGGGCGCTCGATCCAGGCCGAAGGCATCAAGCCGGACATCGAACTGAAATCGCTCAAGGTCGCCGCCGACAACGAGGCGGACCCGGCGCTGGTCAAGGAATCTGATCTGACCGGGCATTTGCGCAATGACGGCGGCAATGGCGCAACCCCGCCCGCCCCGGCGCAGCCCTCGACCGAACCGGGGGCCGCCGATAACGATCTGGCGCAAAACGACTATCCGTTGTATGAGGCGCTGAACATGCTCAAGGGCATGACGCTGCTGCAAAGCCGTACTGAGCCAGCCGCAGCGCCAGCCGCCGGGCAAGGCGACAAAAGTTAACAGCCGGCGTTGAAGCCGATTTAACCGTTTCACTGTGCTCAAGGAGACCAGTATGGCTCACGTGCTCATTCCCCTGGCCCAAGGCTGCGAAGAACTGGAAGCAGTCACCCTGATCGACTTGCTGCGCCGGGCCAACCTCACGGTCACTGTGGCCGGGCTGGAACCAGGCCCGGTGATTGCCTCGCGGGGAGTGGCGCTGCTGCCAGAAACTACCCTGGACCAAGTGCTGGATCAGGATTTTGACCTGGTGGCGCTGCCGGGCGGACTGGGCGGAATGCAGCGTTTGGAAGCCGATCAACGCATCGCGGCGTTGCTGCGGCGCATGACCGAACAAGGCCGCTATGTCGCCGCCATTTGCGCCGCGCCGAAAGTGCTGGTCAGCGCGGGCCTGGTGAAAGACCGCGAGATTAGCGCGTATCCCGGCGTTCTCAACGATCAGGATGGGGTCCGCTTGAGCAGCGCGGCGGTGGTGCGCGACGGAACATTCATCACCTCACGCGGCCCCGGCACCGCCATGGATTTCGCCCTGACCCTGATTGAGCTGCTCTGCGGGCGAGAAACCCGCAACACGGTGGAAGCCGCCTTGCAGCGGCCCTAGCGCCGGCTCAACCCTGTTCCGGCCAGGCGCTGAACAGCAGGCCGACCCCGATCCCGCCCAACAGCCAGCTCAACAGCGGCGCCGGCCACAGGTTGGCCCCCTGTTGGGCGTCAAACCCGATAATCAGCGCCGCGCTGACCAACAATGCCGCGCCCACCGCCGCATGAAAATTGCGCCGACTGGCCCGGCGCAAATCCCGGCGCAATTGCTCCAGCTCCTGGCGCTGCAAGCGCACGGTTAAATCTCCGGCATTGGCCTGTTTCAGCAATCCGTAAATCAGGTTGGGCAAATCCGGGGTCTGATCGGCCCAGCGCGGTATGTAGTATTTGATCCGCTTCAACACCGCCCGCGGCCCAACCCGGTCGCGCATCCAGTTTTCCAGAAACGGTTTGGCGGTTTTCCACAAATCCAGATCAGGATCGAGTTGCCGACCCAATCCTTCAATATTCAGCAGGGTCTTTTGCAACAGCACCAGTTGCGGCTGCACTTCCATATTAAAACGCCGGGCGGTCTGGAACAGGGTCAGCAGAAAGCCGCCAAAAGAAATATCCTTGAGCGGGCGGTCAAAAATCGGCTCGGAAACCGTGCGAATCGCCGATTCAAATTCATCGACCCGGGTTTCCGCCGGCACCCAACCCGATTCAATATGCAGTTCCGCCACCCGCCGATAATCGCGGTGAAAAAACGCCAGGAAATTCTCCGCCAGATAATGCTGATCGGTCGGACTGAGCGTCCCGATAATGCCAAAATCCACCGCGATATAACGCGGGTCATCAGGATGTTCGGCGTTGACGAAGATGTTGCCGGGATGCATGTCGGCGTGAAAAAAACTGTCGCGGAACACTTGGGTAAAGAAGATCACTACGCCGCGCTCCGAGAGTTTTTTCATGTCTACCCCGCGCCGCTGCAATTGCGCGATGTCGCCGACCGGAACGCCATGAATCCGCTCCATAACCAGCACATTGCGCCGGGTTTCCGACCAGAAGACTTCCGGGACATACAAAATCGGCGAGTCCTGGAAATTGTGCCGCAACTGACTGGCGTTGGCCGCCTCGCGCACTAAATCCAGTTCATCAAAAATGGTTTTCTCATATTCGCTGACCACTTCTACAGGCCGCAGACGCCGGCCTTCTTTCCAATAGCGCTGGGCGAGGCTGGCGACGATATACAGCAACTCCACGTCGCGGCGAATCACCTTTTCAATCGCCGGTCGCAATACCTTGACCACCACTTCGCGCCCGTTCAGCAGCCGGGCGGCGTGTACCTGGGCAATCGACGCCGAGGCCAACGGTTGTGCGCTGAATTCGGCGAACACCGCTTTCAGCGGCTGCCCATAGGCTTTCTCGATGATGGCCTGGGCTTGGGCGCTGGGAAACGGTGGCACCCGATCCTGCAATTTCGCCAGTTCGAGGGCGATGTCATCGGGCATTAAGTCGCGGCGGGTGGAAAGCATCTGCCCGAATTTGACAAAGATCGGCCCTAAATCCTCCAGCGCCAGGCGGATGCGTTCGCCACGCGACAGGCGCAACTCCTGACGCCGCACCCAGTTCCACGGCAGGACATGACGCAGAAAGCCGATGGGCCGAAACAGATGGGTCGCCAGGACGATTTCGTCCAGACCGTGCCGCACCAGCACTCGATTGATGTGCAGCAAGCGCAGCACTTGGGCAGGGCCGGGAATGCCCCGTTTCCAACCCTGTTGTTTTGGATTAAGCATGGCGACCCGACCGGCGGTGAAGTTTTGCGAGCATGGATCAGCGCACAGACTCAACGACTGGAAATAGCGCGTGCGTCAAACCGCTTGGTGCGCCGGACGATCAAGAGGCTTCCGCTTGGCGCAGCCGGGCAATGCGCACCTCCAGGCGATCCACATCCTCACGCAGCACATCCACTGCACTGAGAAAGGCCTCAACCGCTGGCTGCGCCGGCAGGAGGCGCTGCTCCTGTTGCAGATACTCGCGGCCATCCTGGAGCAGCGTAGACAGCGTTTGCTGTCCCCAGCGCCGGGATTCGCGGCATAACTGGCCGAGCCGATGCGCGGCAACGTCGCCGACCAGGGTGGACAAATGTTCTTCCCAGTCGATGTCCAAACCGGCCAGCAGGGTTTGCAAGCGCCGACCGGTTGCCGCGTCGCCTTCTACGCTAACCCCGCCAGCGCCCGACTGACCGCGCCATTGCTGGATCAGCGCCAGCGGCGTTCCGCGAATCCGCACGTTCGGCTCGCCCTCATAGCGATCCAGCACCTGAATCCCCTGTGCGCCAGGAAACAGATAGAGCGTCAGCCCCAGTCCGTCGGCTTCAATGGCGATGACCGCGCCGGCCAATTCCGCCAACTGCGGCGCAGCGTCAGGGTCCAACACGATATAGCGATTCAGCGCGGTCTCCAGACCAGCGGCAAGCGCGGCGGCGGTTAGCATCAGAATTTATAGCCGCGATGCACAGCGACGATGCCGCCGCTCAGGTTGAAATACTGGCAACGCTCGAACCCGGCGGCTTGCATCATCTCCAACAGGGTTTCCTGATCGGGATGCATACGGATCGACTCGGCCAGATAGCGATAGCTGGCGGCGTCACCCGCGACTAATTGCCCCAGCGCCGGTAACACGGTGAACGCGACGAGCACCGCCGTGGCGACCACGATAGCGGCAGCGATACCGAGCGCGGCA
>JBDHRB010000250.1:0-4473 GCA_039807355.1 Candidatus Competibacteraceae bacterium | reverse complement strand
TGGCCCGGCGTTTCGGCTATCGGTAAGCATACATTACAGGCAGTTGCGGCCAGCGTATCGTACACGTCGGGATGGTATATGGCTGGCGCCTCTATGATTTGCTTGATGGGCCAGCAAAATGTATCTACAATTTAGTTATGGTCACTTGGGATGAGTCGAAACGCCTCGAAAGCAAACCCGATGCTACTTTTCGCAAGTTCAGCCCTGAGCAAATCGAAGCCGCTATCGCCGCCGCGCCAGATGTTGTGGACGATCCCGAAACCCGTGACATCGATTGGGCGGACGCCGTGGTTACGCCGGGCGGTGGAGTGAAGGCCACCCTCACCGCGCTTCGCCGCGCGCGCGGGCCGAACAAGCGCCCGACCAAGGAGCAGGTGGCGATTCGCTTTTCGCCGGAGGTGCTGGCGTATTTCCGTGCCACCGGCAGAGGTTGGCAAACGCGCATGGATGAAGTGCTGCGAGAGTATATCGCGTCGCATCCGATGTAATGCTTATCGCCTCTCGTGTTCGTGAACTCCCTGTCGCCTGCAGCCGACGACCTGCTTGCAGGCGCCAGTTTCGGCGAATTACTGGTGATTGGCGTTGAGTGGAAACAATTCTATAATACACATGGGAGGTGTATAATATGCGTACCAATATTGTGCTTGATGATCAGCTTGTCGCCGAAGCGATGCGGCTCACCCGAACCAAAACCAAGCGTGAAGTGGTAGACCTTGCCCTGAGGGAACTCGTGGCGGGCCACAAGCGGCTGGATTTACGAGAGCTGTTTGGTAGCGACCTGATCGCGCCTGATTACGATTATAAGCAAGCTCGTGCCGGACGATCATTCGAGGAAGATTCAACTGACGCCAAGGAATAAAGCGTCGTGCTCTTGGTCGATACGTCTGTCTGGATCGATTATATCAGAGCCAACAAGACATCGGCGGTGGTAGCCCTTGATCTCGCATTGGCCCAGCGGTCTCCAGTGGCATTGACGGAGTGGATTTACCTGGAGTTGCTACAAGGCGTTCGCTCCAGAGAAGCATTCTCGACATTGCGCAGTTGCTTGAGTGGTTATCCGATACTCAAGCCTATCCATGGACTTGATACCTTTGCCGCTGCGGCGGATCTTTACCGGCGTTGCCGGGAGCGAGGTATCACTCCACGCAGTGCGGGTGACTGTTTAATTGCTTGTATCGCCATCGAACATCAGGCTTCACTTTTACACAGTGATCGAGATTTTGAACGTATCGCTACCATTGAACCCAGCCTAATACTGGTCCGATTGAATGGATAACCGCTAAAGTTCTTGAGGAAAAAGTTTTCACGCTGGCGCATTGCAGTGCAGGAGTCCAAGGTTTGAAATTCATTGTTTCATCCTGGAAGTCGGCATTGGAGTGGGGGTGGAAGGCGGAGTTTTGAGAAACTCGAGAATGTTTGTCGTTAGAATATCTCCTGGCCGACCCGCGTCACTATTCATGGCCTGATGGTTTTTCCCCGGCACTGTAATAACCTTGGCGGGAGCACCCGCTCTATTTAATGTACTGGCGAATTCTTGGGAGAGATTTGCTCTGGCGGGATCGGGGCCTGACGGGGTGAAAATCAGAAAACGTGGAATGCCTTTGTTGGGGGCGACGTGATTGATTGGGGAAGCGCTTGACAATGTCTTGCGGTCGGCGCCAAAAGCGTCTTCGAATAACATGCCGCGCCGTCTGGCGCCGGCTTCACCGACCTGGTTCGCTCGCTTGCCGAGATTGTAAGTGGCGGTATCGAGCAAGATCACTCCCTTGATCATACCCAGATTTTTGTTGAGCGCCCGGAGATATTGTTCGTCGGTACTCACCAAAGCCGCCAGGTGTGCCCCGGAGGAGTGGCCCATCAGGTAGATTCGGTCGGGATCGCCACCGTATCGATTGATGTTGTCGTTTATCCAGACCAATGCTTTTGCCACGTCCTGAACGTGAGCAGGATGTCTTACGGCAGGCGACAGGCGGTAGTTGATGCTGACGTATACATAACCTCGCGGCACCAGGAATTGGGCTTTTTCTATTCCCACGTTGGGGTTGGCCTTGTCCCCCCGCTGCCAGCCTCCGCCATGGATCATCACCACGACCGGATGTTGCTGGCCGGTTTTGGGAGCGTAGACATCCAGGCTCAGGAGATTGGGATCAACCCCTGGAATGGCTGCGTAACGAAGGTTCGGGTATCGATTGATCGCGGCGTCGGTAGC
Organism: Candidatus Competibacteraceae bacterium; assembly: GCA_039807355.1. Lineage (GTDB taxonomy): Bacteria > Pseudomonadota > Gammaproteobacteria > Competibacterales > Competibacteraceae > UBA2383. Next base: position 2,264 of record JBDHRB010000250.1, on the reverse strand, counting down.
CGTAAGGCTCCTGGTGTCGGCCCTCGAATACGCCCTTGCCTCGGCGACCGGCGGTAGGGCCGAGGGCGCCGCGTCCATGCTCGTATTGTTCGTGTTGTAGGCAAGCTGACGCCGGTTTCTGACGTAGATTCTGGCTTCCTCCAGCGTGACCAGGCTATCCGCGTTCTGGTCCAGGCGTTCGAACAGGCCAGGGCGCCCTACCTCATCCAGGGTGAGAGTGCCATCGCCATTATGGTCGAATTGTCTGAACCGCTCGATGAGGCGGCTGCTGCGAGCGCTATCCGCATATCCGGCGGGACCGGATTGCTGGCTTCCCCGATTGTAGCCTTGAGCCGTGCTGGGTGTCTGTTCTCCCGGGCAACCCGCGATCAGCAATACCGACAGACTCAGGACACTCAAACGGACAGGGAGTCGATTCAAAATGCCCGAGGGTGGTTTTGGGCTGGTTTTTCCGGGTGCAATCATGAAATTTAAACCTCTCATCATTCTATCTGGTAGTCTGATTGAAATTGCCCACGTCGTTAATTCCACATATGTATCCGAGCCGGGCAGCAGGCTGTCCGGCTCGGGTTGTTCATGAAATTCAGACGATGGCATTTTGCTTTGAACGATTACTCCAGGTATCGTTCCGCGAATGCATCGCGAACATTTTTATAGACATTCTTTTTCTTGTTGTAGTTACGCAATCTGAAAGCCTCGTCATAGGTCAAGTATCGGTGCGCGCTTACTGGATCGACAGTAGTGTCGCCGGTTGCGTCAACCAGACATAATTCGACCTGTAAACCCGCCGGACAGTTCGCCTTGGCGCACACGTCATCACCGAAATCATGACCGTCGATGGAGAGGGTGCATCCATTTACCCTGGCCCAAAGCTCAAGCCCGGGCGTGACGGGCGGCCACTGGAAGTCGGGATCGACACCGCCGCCAGCGAAAGGAATGACCGGATCTCGCAAATTATGAACATGGAATATCGAAACCGCGTTGCTGGGTTGGCAGCTCGCATCCGATAGGGTGGCGGCGGTGACGCCGATTGCGGCAAACGTGGTCGACAAATCACATGCCAGGCTATAAGAAAAGGCTCCACCCTTGGAATGGCCCACGGCAAAAATCTTGTCCTGTTTGAGCGGATACCGCGTCTGTATGTCGGCAATGACCTGTTCCACGAATGCGTGATCATCGATTCCGCACAGTTCCGCAACACCTCGTGGATCACCTCCTTCCGCGTTCCAGCTCAGGTTAAAACCCGTACTATCGCAGACTAACCTGGTTGCTTGGCCAGGTAGACGTGTATTTGTCCCACAACCGTTGGGATAGGCGACGATGAATTCATTGTTGAGGCCACTGACCTCCCACTGGGTCCGGCTTTGGAAAACAGATGCGTCCGCGTTTTCTCCACCGCCGTGGAAGGCCAATACGAGCGGTACGGGTTCCGGATCGGCTTTGAGCTTCGATGGCACGCACAGAATATAGGAACGATCAAGATTCGCGGGAAGCACTCTTCGGCATCGAGCGTCAGCGCCAGGCGGTAGAGGCTGGTTCATATGTAAATGACGCACTTCGCATTCCACGCCATCGAGGGCGTTGGCCCCCCCCCCCCAGCGACAGTCCGATTCCGAGCATGATGGTTGTCAGGGATGTAGTAATACAGCATGGTGCTTTTTTCATATATCCCCCAGCAGCTTAATAATCTTTGGGTTATTGAGAACAAATCTTAAATGCGCTTGGGACCGCGAAAAGGTTTACGGAGCCTGTCCGCGGGCAGTTCCAATTATACCCAAAGTAGCGAGTAAACCATAATGCTTTTATGGAAAACTCGGTTTACAAAACAGCTTGCCATTCCAGTGTTTCTACCGGTTGTCTGGGGAGAATTGATTACGTGAAGAGTCAAGATTGTGTAAAAAAATAGAGTCGTTACCGAAAGAAAAATTGGCCGGTTCAATGCGAGCATGGGGGGAAATTTTGGGTATCTTTCCGACCAGAGACGGGTGAGAGCGCATGCGGGTGAGAATGAACGGGGGTTGCAGGCATGGCGATCCTCATGGGTTGTGGCCCAACCAGATTTCCAAGCCACCGTTTGGATTGTCGCGATAGACCCATTCCTCCCGTTCCCGGCACGCCACGCGCGGACCGAACGGGTTGACCGCGCCGACGAACAAGCCGTGGTGAGTGGAGACCAGACCCCGCAAGCCGTAGTTGTAAGGATTGCCGAAGCCGTTGGTGGTCACCGGCAGCCAGTTTTCGCCGTCGAAACTGCGGTACAGGTC
>JBDHRB010000249.1:0-4477 GCA_039807355.1 Candidatus Competibacteraceae bacterium | reverse complement strand
GGTTAGTACCGCAACAATAACTGAAAACAATAAAAAAGAAGAACAATGCAACAGAAATATATTTTCTATTTGGTTTTTTTGATTTTCTCCTTTGCTTCCTGTTATAAAGATCTTGGCACCAGTGCGAAAGACTATAAGGCGATCAATGAATTGACAGTTGATGGGATCACTGAAATGTATGCCCGGGACGTGGACGACAGCCTCAATATTTCACCCAGACTTACTGGAACCCTGTACAGTGATACCAGTAAATTCAATTATGCCTGGGAGATTGATAATAAAATCGTATCCAATCAATTGAACCTAAGTATCAAAATTGATTTTTTACCTGGAAACAAAATTTCCCGATTTATCGTTGAAGACAAAGAAACTGGCGTGAAAAAATTTATCAGGTTCAACCTAAATGTTTCTTCTTCAACAGCCGGTAATTTAATAATGGTGTTGAGCAAATCAAAGGGAAAAGCTGAACTTTCTTATTTGAGGTTGGATAAGCCTGCCAACTGGGCCGTAAATTATTTTGAGTCGAGGTACGGCCGCTCTCTGGGGTCCAATCCTCAACGTTTAGGTTTTTTAATGGTGGAAGCTTCCCGAGTGCAGTGTTATCCCTTTGTAAACGGGTACGGGAGGATTTTGGTGCAAACCGATGATAAGCTCGCATTAATAGACAAAAGGACGTTAGACCCCGATGCAACACCGTATCTTACAGGTGAAGCTTATACGGGTGTGTCATCCTATCCACCTCCCAATATCGAAGGATATAAACCCGAATTTTTTACAGAAGGTATTAGTATTTGGCGTAGTAATGCTTATGGTACGGGCTTTCAACAACTTACTGAGTTTCAACAGATATCGGGTGGTGCGCTGTACTTTGCTACGCTGGCCCCTTCTGTTTGGACCCCAAGCTTTTATTTTAATAAGAAAAGCGTGTATGGTACGAATGGGTATTTTTCTTCATTTGGGTATTATGACGATATGATACCCACTGCTGATAATAATTTGTACCAACATGGTTATTCGTTAGGCTACTTCATTGTTTTTGATAAGGTTTTTGGAAGGTTTGCGTATTCAAGCTATGGCACCAGCTATGCCATCCCCACAACCGACGTAAAAGAGTTTCCGGGGCATGATTTAAAATACGGGTCTGCCACAAGCCAGTCCGGTACGTCTTTTGCGGTGTTAAAAGCCCCCGACAATAGTTTGAGGTTGCTACTTTTAGGAAAGGCGGGTACGAAATATTCATTGGCGGGAGAAGTTGGGGGCGGTGTCGCTAATGCAACTTCAAAGTTTTATAACATGAAAACCTCCCCTTATACCTTTTTTACTGGTGGTAATAAATTGTATAAATATAACATATTAGACATTAAATCTAATATGGTTCCGGGCGAAAGCAATGCTGTATTGACCCTGACGTCTTTCGGTTACCCCGCTGACGCTGTAATAACCAGTATGACTGTATCCCGAACTGAAAAAACCCTGATCCTTGGCGTGTCGCGTTATGGAAGCAATGCTAACGGTGATGGTGATGAAAATAAAGGGGATATTTTATTATTTGATTTAGATAAAGTTAGCCTGGGGCTTACACTCCGGCAAAAATATGAGGGAGTGGCCGGTATCCCGGTAGATGTGAAGATTAAATATCAAACACATTGGCGAGATGGGAAGTCTAATGGCGGTGCTACTTTGTTAGACAATCTATAAAATGGAGTATCTAATTCTTAACAAGAAAATTATGAAGAATTATAGTTTGGTGTTATTTAGCCTGTTGTTGGTTTTTTCGGCCTGTATGAAAGATAACAGCGCTTACCTGGCCCAAAGCAAGAAAAATGTAACTGTGGATAGTTTTGATCCTGGAAACACAACGCCCACTAATCCAGCCGGGGCTTTGGTGCCTGGTATCAACCAGGTAAAGTTGATGGTAACCTACAATGGAATTGCGTCGGAAAGGCGGTTTAAATATTTTATGCCTGTTTCTATTGACAGGACTAAACCCATCTCGTTGATTTTTAACTTCCACGGAAGTTATACCAGCGGCGCCGACCCAATCGAAAGGATTTCATTAAGCGATCCCCTGAACCAGTTAGCAATAAAAGAGAACTGTATCGTGGTATTCCCCGCCGGGGAAGACACTGGCAATGCAGTCAATTGGCAAAATAACGACCTGCATTTTCCCTTTGTTGATTCGATGGTTGCTTATTTTATCAACCACACACCTGCGCCAGACATCAATAGAATATACACCTGCGGCCATTCGAGCGGGGCTATATTTTCTTTTGCGCTTGCGTATTACCGTTCCGATGTTTTTGCGGCAGCCGTACCTGTTTCCGGCCAAATGAAATTATCGTCCTCTCAGCAGCCTCCAAGGGCGGTGCCTATCCGGGCCTTTAATGGCAAAGACGATGCGACCGTAGTGTATAGCGCTGCCTTGGACAATATTAAAGCCTGGGCAAGCGCTATTGGCGGATATTTTTCTTCTGATGCTGTTACCAGCGATACACTTAAAATAGACAATTACAAACAATACCTTACCACCAAGTGGAACGGAGGCAAAACAGATATTGAATTTTACACCATTGTAGCAGAGGGGCACGGGGTCAATTGGTACTATATTATGCCATTAATGTGGGAGTTCATGAAAAACCATCCTAAAAACATGGTTGCCAGTAACATCTATGTGTCTTCAGAATTAAAAAAGATTGACGCAATGGAAGGTCAAACCTTTACCTCGATGATCAAGTGCACCGATGGGGCAGTGCTAAGTTTGGCCACTTTCCCATCAGATTGGGTGGTAAGTTTAGCTAACAATATTTTAACCGTAAAAGCCCCATCCGATTTTTTTGCCACTACCACTATCAATAGAAAAGGAGAGATAAGAATCAGAGCGGATTATAATGGAAACACCAAAACAATTTCTATCCCCTTTACATTAAAAGCGCCCAAGACCTATTATGAAGTAGGCGATGTGGAATTTGACAGTAATTTCAATCCGCTCGGAATCGTTTTTTGGGTCAACCCATCCAATGTTAAAGAAGCGAAGATCATTGCCCTGGAACACGTATTGAAAAAATTTGGACCCGTTGGCGCTACGTTCTTTACGCCAAGTTTTACAGATGGCGCAGGGAATACGTTGGCATTAGTTAACAGGGTTAAAGCATTGAACCTTAATTTAGACGCATCGTCAAGCGCATTTATATACGCCTATGAATACAAGGCATCGCCCGGGAAAACCTCCGGGTGGTATTTGCCGGCGGTAGATGAGTTAAAAGCTCTGGATGATAACCTGGCTGCTGTAAATGGCGCGTTGGCTGCAAATGGTACCGTTTTGCAAATTGCGTCCACGGCCACCTCTTATCATCTTTCCTCTACCACTATTAACGGGGGTACCGAAGCTGCCCCCAGTAAGCGTTTTTATACTTTTGATTTTTATGCCAGCCCTACCTATCATGGTTATTATGTGATCACACAAAGCGCAGACAATACACCTGGTTTTGTGTCAACCCGGCCGATAAAAAAAGTAACCAAACCGTAAAAAAAAAATACAATAATGAAAAAGGTTTTAGGAATATTAGGTTTCCTCGTGGCACACACATCAATTGTGGTTGCACAGGAGCATATTCAGTTTCAAAACATTGAGTTTGCACAAGCCAAAGAAAAAGCGGTACTGGAAAACAAATTGATATTTTTAGACGGCTTTACTTCCTGGTGTGCACCCTGTAAATGGATGGAGGGGCACGTTTTTAATCAAAAGAAAATTGCCGATTATTTCAATAGCCGGTTTATAAATGTGAAGTATGATTGTGAAGTGGGCGAGGGTATCGGGATAGCTAAACTGTATCAGATCAAGAGTTTTCCTACTTACTTATTTTTGGATGGCGCCGGAACAATGGTGTACCGTACCCAATCGAAAATGGAAGCTGATTTGTTTTTAAAAGAAGCTGAAAAGGCAAATAATATTGACTATCAAATCCCCAACTTAAAAACCCAGTATTTAGAGGGGAATAGGGATGCTAAATTTTTAGTCCGTTATATTCTCGTAATGGCCAACGTAGATCAGTTTCTTACAGAAAAAGCCAAAAAATCACTCGATAGCGTAGCTAACGAATCATTTTTGCACAGTCCGGAAGGATGGGAAACGATCAAGATTATGGCCAAAAATAGTGAAGATAAGTATGGCCGGTATTTTCAAAATAATAAATCTTACTTCAGGACTATTGCTGCCAAAGAAGATTTTGAGCAAAAAGAATCGCAGTTGTTGCGGTATGCAATGTATGGGTATATTAGAGATAAACAAACGGAAAAATTTAGAAATGGATTAGCTTATTTTCAAAAGAGCAATGACCCCCAAATGAAAATTGAAACGGCCATGTTCCAGGCAGAGTGGGCGGGAACTAATGAAAGTGCTAAGGAGTTTATTAAAGTTACCAATAGGCTTAGAAAAGGTGTTTTAAAGAACGAAGATGAAAAGCTCAGCTTTATTGCA
>JBDHRB010000248.1:0-4490 GCA_039807355.1 Candidatus Competibacteraceae bacterium | reverse complement strand
CATTCTCGACCACCAGCGACGCTACCGCCGGACGACGTTCAAAGCCCCGGCCATAAGGATCGCTTTTGCGCAGGCGCTGCTCGGTCTCAGCAATCCAAAGTTCAAACTGGTAGCGGGCAGCCACCTCAACGCCTGGCGCGAACAGTTCCCAGACCTGACCGCGCCGGCGCAGCAAATGCCGCCAGCCTTGCCAGCCGTTGAAGTCGCCAACCACGCTAACCTGAACCGCGTTGGGCGCCCAGACTGCAAACAGGGTGCCAGAGACGCCATCGACTTGGCGCGGGTGCGCACCCAACACCCGGTATGCGTGCAGATGTCGGCCTTCATTAAACAAATGCAGGTCATACAAACTCAACTGCGGAGCGAAGCTGTAGGGGTCATACTCCAGATACTCGTCGCCGTTTGCGTCGCGCCATCTCAGCCGATAATGCAACGGCAGCGATTCCGCTGGACCACTCCAGATAAACAAACCGCTTTCCGCGAGGGGTTGCAGCGGTTGATTCACCTCAACCAGCCAGACCTGGGTTGCGCCCGGCCTAAAGCAGCGCACCGTGACTTGTCCCCCCTGAACATGGCGGCCAAGCACGGCAAACGGGTCGGTATGCCGTCCCTGGGACAAACGGCTGGCGTCCTCCAGCAGACGCTGTTCCTCAGCGCAGGGAGTATCCAGCGCCCTCGGATTATGCTGAAAATCCATACAATGAGTTATCCAAAAAATTGACTCCCGGCAGCCCGCGCATCCGGGAAAAAGACAGCGCCAGTCACAGGAAACTGTGTCCGGCGCGGTCTATAGTGAAAAGATCAAATCGGTTCAGCGCCTTTCCGGCCTCCAGCCGCGCCGAAGTCATCACCGCTTTCCGCAGATTTTGTCAGGAAAGCATACCAAAGAGGGAAATCAAACGCTTGACCTTCTCCCCGCCCGGAAGGATGGGGACTCCTGATTTCACAATCAGGGTTTTCTGTTTCACCGAGGATTGCCCAGAGGAGTTCAGGCTTGGTTTTCGCCGATTCGATTCCCCGGAGCAGGGAGTCTTAGGCGACTTGAACCGCAACCGGAAACTCCCCCAGGTCTCACATCCCGCCAGCCCGGCGGTAGGTCTTAAACAGGAGACAGTCGTGATGTTACCGAAAAGAGCGGCGCTCAAACAGTCCCCACAAGAGGGACTGTTGCGCCGTCCGCACTCCCTCCCCGGACTGAACGCCGGGGTCTTTCGCGGAGAAGACCGATGAGCGCCGCTATCACCTCTCGTTTCGTAAGCCGCCTGACCCGGGAAACCCTAGCGCTGGTGCTGGCGGGCGGGCGCGGCAGCCGACTCAAACAACTCACCTTGTGGCGAGCCAAGCCGGCGACGCCGTTTGGCGGTAAATACCGCATCATTGATTTTCCGCTATCCAACTGTATTAATTCCGGGATTCGGCGGGTGTGCGTGCTGACCCAGTATAAAGCGCATTCGTTGATCCAACATATCCAGCGCGGTTGGGGTTTCCTGCGCGGCGAGTTTGGCGAGTTTGTCGAACTGTTGCCAGCGCAGCAGCGCCTGGATGAAGCGTCCTGGTATCGAGGAACCGCGGATGCGGTTTACCAAAATCTCGACATCATTCGCAATCATGCGCCAGAATTTGTTTTGATCTTAGCCGGCGACCATATTTACAAAATGGATTACGGGCCGATGCTGGCCCACCATGTGGAGAACAAGGCCGATATTACCCTGGGCAGCATCGAAGCGCCGCGCCAGCGGGCCAGCGAATTTGGCGTGCTGACGGTCAACGAGCGCCACGAGGTCACGCATTTCATCGAAAAGCCGACCTGCCTGGACGGGTTGCCGGAGCGCGACGGGCGCTTGCTGGTTTCCATGGGCATTTATATTTTCAACACGGCCTTTCTCTATCAACAGTTGTTAAAAGACGCGGAGTGCGCCGACTCGACGCATGACTTCAGCAAGGACATTCTGCCCGGCTTGCTCAAATCTCACCGGGTGGTGGCCTATCCGTTCCGCGACGTGCAGACCAAGGCGCAGAGCTACTGGCGGGATGTCGGCACGGTGGATGCGTTCTGGGAGGCTAATATGGAAATGGTCGGCGTGGACCCGGAACTTAACTTGTATGACCGGAACTGGCCGATCTGGACCTATCAAGACCAGGCGCCGCCGGCCAAATTTGTGTTTGATGACGATGGACGGCGCGGCATGGCTGTCGATTCGATGGTCGCCGATGGCTGCATTGTTTCTGGCGGCTCAGTCAATCACTCGCTGTTATTCCCGCAAGTGCAGGTGCATTCCTATGTGCAACTGCACGATGCAGTGGTATTGCCAGAGGTGGATATTGGTCGTTATTGTCGGTTGCGCAAGGTGATTATCGACCGGGGTTGCGTGATTGCGCCGGGTACGGTGATTGGCGAGGATGCTGAAGAAGACGCCCGGAATTTTTATCGCACCGAGCAGGGCGTGGTGCTGGTCACCCGGGAAATGCTCGGCCAGGAAGCCAATCCGATCCGCTGACTGAAAAACCGCTCCATTGAATGAATACACGCTGATTTTTTAACCGTTAATCGAGGTAACTTGTTGATGAGCAGGGCTTCGCCGCTGGAACGCCGCCGTGCAGGATTATTGTTGCACCCTACCTCGCTTCCCGGCCATTACGACAATGGCGATTTGGGAGCGAACGCCTATCGGTTTATCGACTGGCTGGCGGCCTGCGGCTTCAGCGTTTGGCAGACGCTGCCGCTGGGGCCGCCGCATGAGGATTTGTCGCCGTATTCCGCGCAGTCGGTTCATGCCGGCAACCCGCGCCTGATCGCGCTGGAACCGTTGATCGAGGCGGGTTGGTTATCCCCGGACGCCGGAAGCTGGGCAGATGAAAGCGGCTGGGCTTACCGGCAGCGGCGTCTCGTCGAAGCGCATCACGGCTTTCTGGAGCGCGGCGGGGTCGAGCGGGATGCTTACGCCGTGTTTCAGCGCCACCATGCGCATTGGCTGGACGATTACGCGCTCTATCAGACGATTCGCGCCACCCACCGGCAAAAAGCCTGGTTTGACTGGCCGCGCCCGCTGCGTGATCGGCTCGCCGACGCGCTGACGGCGGTGCGCAATGAATACGCGGAGCTGATTGATCAACACAAATTCGAGCAATTCCTGTTTTTCCGGCAATGGACGGCGCTGAAACAATACGCCAATGCCCAGGGCATCCTGATTTTTGGCGACATTCCGCTGTTCGTCGGCTATGACAGCGCCGATGTCTGGGCGCAGCGCGAAGCGTTTCTTCTGGATGGCGAAGGGCGGCGCAAAGTCGTGGCGGGGGTGCCGCCGGATTATTTTTCCGCAACCGGCCAGCTCTGGGGCAATCCGCATTATCACTGGGAGGCGATGCGGGAAAATCATTTCCAGTGGTGGAAAGAGCGCATTTGCACCCAGTTGACCCAATTCGATCTGCTGCGCATTGACCACTTCCGGGGCTTGGAGGCGTATTGGGAGATTCCCGCTGATGCCGAAACCGCGGTGCATGGGCGCTGGCAAACCGCGCCGGGCGCTGAACTGTTCAATGCCTTGCGCGAGGAGTTCGGCGATTTGCCGCTGGTTGCGGAAGATTTAGGGATTATTACCCCGGAGGTTGAGCAGTTGCGCGACCATTTTAACCTGCCGGGAATGAAGGTATTACATTTCGCTTTCGGCAGTGGGGCAGACAATATTTATCTGCCGCATCATCATGTGCCGAACGCGGTGGTTTATACCGGAACCCATGATAACAACACCACGGTCGGCTGGTTTGATGAACTGGATGGCGGAACCCGTAAGCACCTGTTCGATTATTTAGGGGGCGCACCGGAACAAATGCCGGAATTATTGGTACGAGCCGCTTTCGCCTCGGTGGCGCGGCTGGCGATTTTGCCGATGCAGGATGTGCTGGCGCTGGATGGCGAACATCGAATGAATCGGCCCGGCGTCGCCGACGGCTGCTGGCGCTGGCGGTTTCGCTGGGAGCAAATTACCCCGCAGATCGCTGAACAGTATCGGCGGTTGCTGGAATTGTACGGTCGAATTTCAACTTCTTGAGGAGTCTGTATTGCATGTCGCCCGGTGATCTGTGGAAGCGGTTAAACGCGGTGCGCGAACAGGCCCCGCTGGTTCACAACATCACCAATTTTGTGGTGATGAACAATACTGCGAACGCTTTGCTGGCGCTGGGCGCTTCGCCAGCGATGATCCACGCCACTGATGAAGTGGAGGATTTTGTCACGGTCAGCCGGGCCTTGGTGGTCAATATCGGAACGCTGTATTCGGAGCAGGTCGCGGCGTGCAAGCTGGCGGCGGCGCGGGCCAAGGCGGTCAGCGTACCCTGGGTGCTTGATCCGGTGGGCGCCGGGGCGACGCCTTACCGCCGCACTGTCGCGGCAGCGCTGGCGCGGTTGGGGCCAAAAGTGATTCGCGGCAACGGCTCGGAAATTCTGACCCTGGCGCAAGCGACGTCTGGGTCAGGCCGGGGAGTAGACAGCG
>JBDHRB010000247.1:0-4491 GCA_039807355.1 Candidatus Competibacteraceae bacterium | reverse complement strand
TCACCCAGCGCGGGCGCTTTTTGAACAGCCCAGAGCCGGGGAACAAATAGAAATTTCGCCCGCGTGCGCCGAGATAGGCCGATTCTTCCTGCTTGAGTCCCAAATGACCGAGCAGGCCGGTGAGCAGCGCCCGATGCAGCGCGTCATAAGTGGCTGGCGCGTCATTCAGGCGCATCCCCATTTCCGTCACCCGCGCCAATAATTCCTGATGCAGATCATGCCATTCGCGCATCCGCACAAAAGACAGGAAATCGCTCTGGCAGAGATTGCGCAACTGATTTTTCGACAACTGCCGGGCCTGCTCATGGTAGTAGTCCCACAGTTTCAGCAAGGCCAGAAAATCGGACTGCTCATCGCGGAACCGGCGATGTTTTTCATCCGCCGCCTGCTGCTTCTCCAAGGGGCGCTCGCGGGGGTCCTGAATCGCCAGCGCGGCGACGATAACCAGCGCCTCGCGCAATGCGCCCTCCCGCTGCGCCGCCAGCAGCATCCGCCCCAAACGCGGATCAACCGGCAACTTCGCCAGTTGCCGGCCCAACTCGGTAACGCCGCGCTGTTCATCGACCGCCTGCAACTCGAACAACAGGCGGAAACCGTCGCTGATTTGCCGGGAATCGGGCGGTTCAACGAAGGGAAAATCCTCCGGGCGACCCAGATTCAGCGCGCTCATCTGCAAAATCACCGCCGCCAGATGGGTGCGCAGAATTTCCGGGTCGGTGAATGCAGGCCGTGATTGAAAATCCTCTTCCGCATACAGACGAACGCAGACGCCCGCCATCACCCGTCCACACCGTCCCGCCCGTTGCTGGGCGCTGGCCTGGGAAATTTTCTCAATCGGCAGGCGCTGAATCTTGCCGCGTGGGCTGTAACGGCTGATCCGCGCCATGCCGGGATCAATCACATAGCGAATGCCCGGCACGGTCAGCGAGGTTTCCGCCACATTGGTCGCCAGCACAATGCGCGGCCGGCCATGCGGTTGAAACACCCGATTCTGTTCCGTCGCCGACAGCCGGGCGTACAGCGGCAGAATTTCGGTGTTCGGCGGATGGTGCTTGCGCAGACTTTCAGCGGTTTCGCGGATTTCCCGCTCGCCGGACAGAAAAATCAGAATGTCGCCCGGCCCCTGCCGCCAGACTTCATCCACCGCGTCCAGAATCGCCTGCGGCAAATCGCGGTCGCGCTCATCCTCCTCGGTCGCCGACAGCGGTCGGTAACGCAGCTCCACCGGATAGGTCCGCCCGGACACTTCAATGATCGGCGCGTCATCGAAATGCCGGGAAAAGCGTTCGGGATCAATGGTCGCTGAGGTAATGATGATTTTCAGATCGGGCCGGCGCGGCAACAGGCGCTTGAGATAGCCGAGCAGAAAGTCGATGTTCAGACTGCGCTCGTGGGCCTCGTCGATAATCAGGACTTCATACTGCTCCAGCCGCCGGTCGCTCTGGGTTTCCGCCAGCAGAATGCCGTCGGTCATCAGCTTGATGACGGTTTCCGGCCCGATCCGGTCGGAAAAGCGCACCTTGTAGCCGACAGCCCCGCCGAGCGGCGTTGCCAACTCGCTGGCGATGCGCGTCGCCACTGAACGGGCGGCGATGCGGCGCGGCTGGGTGTGGCCGATCAATCCCGCTGCGCCCAAACCCAGCGACAGACAGATTTTCGGCAGTTGAGTGGTTTTACCAGAGCCGGTCTCGCCGCACAGCACGACCACCGGATGATCACGGATGGCGGCGGCAATCGCTTCACGATGGATGTTGATCGGCAACACATCATCGAAGGTCGGCCTTGGCAAGGCGGCGCGGCGTTCTTGCAGGCGCAACGCGGCGGCCTCCAGTTGCGCGGTCAGTTGCGCCAGAGCGTGTTCAATAGCCTGACCGGCGCGCTGCTGACGACGCAGGTTTTGCAGGCGGCGCAACAGCGCAGCGCGTTCGCGGAGCGGACATTCCAGCAGCCGGTTTTGCAGGGAAGTCAGGATAGTTTCCATAAAATCAAGAAGGTCTGTTTGGAAATGAACGTGAATAGAATCCGGTCTATATCGTCGATTGGCATCATCATTCCAGCCAGGCTTTGCCCCGACCCGGCCAACAGGCGCTAGACTGATGATTCATCAGCCATGCCGAAACCAAGGAGCCGCCATGTCCCGACCTGCTGAACAATTTATTACCGCCGCTGACTATCTGGCCATGGAACGCCAGTCCCCAAGCAAAAGCGAGTATTTGAACGGGCGCATCTACGCCATGAGCGGCGCCAGTCGCAACCATAACCGCATTACATTCAACTTGGCGCGGCGCATCGGCAATCAACTCGATGGCAAGCCTTGCCAAGGTTATGTCAGCGATATGCGGGTCAAGGTCAGTCCTACGGGCCTGTATACCTACCCGGATGTCGTGGTGGTCTGCGGCGAACCCCGCTTTGAAGATGACCAGGTGGATACGCTCCTCAATCCGAAAGTGATTATCGAAGTGCTGTCCGAAAGCACGGAAAAATACGACCGGGGCGAGAAATTTACCCATTACCGGGCGCTCGAATCGGTGACCGATTATCTGCTGGTGGCGCAGCATCAGCCCTGCATCGAATCCTTCCACCGGCAGGCTGATGGTTCCTGGCTTTATTCGGTCGCGCAAGGTCTGGAAGCGCACATCGACATCGCCGCTATCAGTTGCACGCTACGCCTGGAGGAAGTCTATGAACGGGTCGTCTTCGCGGAGGCAGCAGACCCGCAGCGCCCAACCTGAATCCATCCGCTACCGGCGTTCCAGCCTGCCGGGAAATTGCGCTCAAGCAGCGCGGACCCTCAAACCGCCAGATTTGCGCCGGAACGTTGCGCCCGCGCCGAGAAAATGGGCTTGCGGAAGCCAAGCCTTTCCAGTACTTTCCGCGCTGGGTGAAGGTTGCGAGCCTTCAAAGACCCAGCGTCGGCCATCGGGTTCCCCCTGTTTCCCGCTGGAAAGAGGGCGCTCCGCAGGGTCCGGCAAAAAGGAAAATTTTGGCTTTGAGGTTTCATTCCTAATGCGTACTGGTACTGTAAAGTGGTTTGACGAGGCTAAGGGCTTCGGATTCATCGCCCCCGAGGACGGCAGCAGCGACGTGTTCGTGCATTACTCGGTGATCGAAGGCAAGGGATTCCGCACCCTGGCTGAAAACCAGAAGGTCGAGTTCGAATTCAAAGTCGGACCAAAAGGCCCGCAAGCCACTATGGTCAAGAAATTCGCGGCTCCAGCAGCAAAATAACAATTTCCCACCTCCCTCTTTAGCCAAAGCCCCGCCCAGTGCGGGGCTTTGTCGTTTTCTTCGCTATAATGCCGCGACTTATCCCGCTCGATAGCCACTCAGCGTAATCTCACAGTGATTGAAAAACTTCGCAACATCGCCATTATCGCCCACGTTGACCACGGCAAGACCACGCTGGTGGATAAACTGCTGCAACAAGCCGGCACGCTCAACGACCGGGGCGCGCCGGTCGAGCGCGTCATGGACTCCAACGACCTGGAGAAGGAACGCGGCATTACCATTCTCGCCAAAAATACCGCACTGCGCTGGCGCGATTACCGCATCAACATCGTCGATACCCCCGGTCATGCGGATTTCGGCGGCGAAGTGGAACGGGTGCTGTCGATGGTCGATTCGGTGCTGCTGCTGGTCGATGCGGTGGACGGGCCGATGCCGCAAACCCGCTTCGTCACGCAAAAAGCCTTCGCCATGGGCTTCAAGCCGATTGTGGTGATTAACAAGGTGGATCGGCCCGGCGCCCGCCCGCACTGGGTGCTGGATCGCACTTTCGATCTGTTCGACCGGCTCGGCGCGACTGACGAACAACTGGATTTCCCGGTGATCTACGCCTCGGCGCTGCACGGCTACGCCGGTTTGGATGAAACCGTGCGTTCCGGCAACATGGACCCGCTGTTCGAAACCATCGTCGATCACGTCTCCCCACCGGCGGTGGACCCGGACGGGCCGTTTCAATTACAGGTCAGCTCGCTGGATTACAACAGCTATGTCGGAGTGATCGGCATTGGCCGGATCCGCCGGGGCAAGGTGAAAACCAATACGCCGGTGGCGATTCTGGACCGTCACGGCAATCGTCGGAACGGGCGGATTCTGCAAATTCTCGGCTTTCAGGGCCTTGAGCGCATCGAATTCCCGGAAGCCTCCGCCGGCGACATCATCGCCTTCACCGGCATCGACGGGCTGGGCATTTCCGATGTGATCTGCGAGCCGAACGCCGTCGAGGCGCTGCCGCCGCTGAAAGTCGATGAACCGACCATGAGCATGACCTTTCAGGTCAACACCTCACCTTTCGCCGGTCGTGAAGGCAAATACGTTACCAGCCGCCAGGTGCGCGAGCGTTTGCATCGGGAGCTGATCCACAATGTGGCGCTGCGCATCGAAGACAGCGACGACCCGGACAAATTCAAGGTTTCGGGCCGCGGCGAGCTGCATCTGTCGATTCTGATCGAGAACATGCGCCGTGAAGGCTATGAACTGGCGGTGTCG
>JBDHRB010000246.1:0-4493 GCA_039807355.1 Candidatus Competibacteraceae bacterium | reverse complement strand
AATCCTCAATGAAGCAGAAAATCCTGATTGTGAAGTCAGGAATCCCCGTCGTTTACGGCGGGGAGGAGGTCAAGGCGTGCTTCTCGACCCTTTCCTGGGTTCGGGTTCCACCGTAGCCGCCGCTCAGGCGGTAAGTTATGACGCAATGGGCGTGGAAATCGACGAGGATTACTTTGTTCAGGCCAAAGAATCTATACCGCATTTGGCGGCGCTTTATCCTGATTTCATCGGCGACTGTTTGGACTGGAAGCCGTCAACCCCGATGACTTTGCCCAACAGAACCTGCGTCTTATCACAAACCTACCCCTTGTTCGCCGGCTGATTTTCCGGCGGCAGGGCTTTCACTGCCGCGCCGTCACGGATTTTCAACTGCCCATCGGTCACCACTTCATCGCCGGCGTTGACCCCTTGCACAATCTCTACCTGGCCGGGTCGGCGCAAGCCCAGTTGTACCGGAGTCATCGCCGCCTTGCCGTCCACCACCCGGTACACAAAGGTTTTCTGCCCAATCGGCACAATCGCCTGTTCCGGGACCATCAGGGCATTCTCCCGCTGCTCCAGAATCAGCGCGACCCGGGCGAACAATCCGGGGCGCAGCTTGTTGCCCTTGTTCGGCAGGCGCGCCCGCAATAATACGGTGCGGGTTTCTTCATCGACGCCCGGTTCAATCGCGTAGATCGTTCCCTCAAAAGGCTGATCCGGCCAGGCGTCAACCCGCACGGTCAAGGTCTGGCCAGTGCGCAACCGGGCCAGATAGGTCTCTGGCGCCCGAAAATCCAGCTTGATCGCCCCCAGACTTTCCAGATTGGCGATGTCATCGCCGGGTTTAACGTAAGCGCCGGGACTGACCTGACGCAATCCCACCGTCCCGTCAAACGGCGCCCGAATCACCGTCTTGTCCAGCCGCACCCGGTTCAATTCGTGCTGGGCGCGGGCGGCATCCAGCCGGGCGCGAGCCTCATCGAGATTTTGCTGGCTGGTCAGATTTTTGCGATCCAGGTCTTGCAAGCGGCGGAAGCTGCTTTCCTCCAAAGCCAGTTGGGCGGCGCTGCTGGCCAGTTGCGCCTGATACTCGGCCTGATCGAGGGTAATCAGCGGCTCATTCTGGCGCACCGTCTGACCTTCCTTGAAATGAATCGCCGTCACCCGCCCGGCGATTTCCGAACGAATCACCACGCTTTCATCAGCCCGCAGCGTACCGACAGCGGTGACTTCCACATTCAGCGTTGCGCGGGTGACTGCGGCGGTTTTGACCGGGGTCGGTTCGCCAGATTTTTGTTGGCCGAACGCCGGCAAGATGAATAGCGTGAATACAGCGGCCAGTACGGCCAATGTGCAGCGGTGGCGCATGGCGATTTCCCCAAGGTCAAGAGAACAACAGTGCGCCGATGATCGCGTAGAGCAGCGCCGGCAACAGGTTGCCGATATGAATGCGCCCAAGGTCCAGCAGATTGATGCCAATACCCAGAATCAACAGCCCGCCAGTCGCATTGATCGCGTCCAGCACCGCCGGTTGCGAAAGAAAGGTCAGTTGCCCGGCCAATAAGGTAATTCCGCCCTGCACCAGCAGGATCGGCAGCGCGGAAAACATCACGCCGACGCCCAGCGATGAGGCCAGCGCCACCGAAGCAACGCCATCGAGCAACGCCTTAATCAGCAGCACGCTGGGATCGCCGACCGTGCCGTCCTGGATCGAGCCGACGATGGTCATCGCCCCAGTCAGGTAGAGTAAGGTCGCGGTGACAAAGCCCTCGACGAAGCGGCTTGACTCAGCGCGCAACCATTGGCGGAGCGTTTCCGCCAGATTTTCCAGTCGCCGTTCGATTTGCAACACCTCGCCGGTCAAGCCGCCCAACAACAGGCAGGCAATGGCTAACAAAGCGTGTTGCGCCTCCAACGCCATGCGCAAGCCGATGACCACGACCGACAGGCCCAGCGCCTGCATCAGGATGAGTTTGATCCGTTCTGGCAGGCGGGGTCCCACGCCTAAACCGACGGCGCTGCCCGCCACCACTGCGCCGGCATTGACCAACGTGCCAATCATTGTGACGCCTCAAATTGCTCGGATGATCGTGATCAGGGATTAGCCCGCCGCTGCGCCGCGCCAGACGCCGGGGCCGGGTTTGGAGC
The DNA here is from genome assembly GCA_039807355.1 of Candidatus Competibacteraceae bacterium. Taxonomy (GTDB): domain Bacteria; phylum Pseudomonadota; class Gammaproteobacteria; order Competibacterales; family Competibacteraceae; genus UBA2383. The sequence continues at coordinate 2,363 of JBDHRB010000246.1, read as the reverse complement.
GTTCCGCCGCGCCGCGCCACACTCCAGGACCGGGTTTAGAGCGTTCCGCAGCGATGCGCCAAGCGCCAGGGCCGGGCCGGGATTGGCCGATCTCCACACGCCAAGCGTTTTCCGCGGCCAGCGGCGGAAGCAACCGGGGCGGCATCCATGTAGCACGCTCTTCCATCAGATCGTCAAACGCCGAGAACGGTTGATAAGCCAAGGCCTTGCGGGCTGCCATACAGCGAATCGCCTCTGATTTGGCGATGATCGCTGCTGCGCTTTCCCGTAATCCGACCCAGTAGGGCGTGCGCAGGCCACGATGTTCGGTCGGGGTTCCCGCCGGGTGCAGCGCCACGCCGATCCGGCGCAACAACCGGGCAAGTGCGTCGGTCACCAGCAGGTAACTGTATTCGATACCACGCTCCAGACCGTAGACGAAGAGCGTCCGCAATAAACCCAACAGAATTTCCGGTTCGCCGTTGCGGGCGACCGCGCCGAAGTTGCGATCCAGATGGCTGTTGATTTCATAGGGAGCCGGCGAATGCATGACACAGATGCGCGAGACTTCAACCAGTTCGCGGCGACGCAAGCGGCGTGTTGTTTCAGGCGTCAGGCAGTGCAGGGTTTCGACCGGGAACTGCGCCGCATCGGGAAGCACCAGGCGCATCGCGGCGACCCAGCGCCCTGAAGCGCGTTCCCGAACGATGAATGGCGCAGCGTGGGCGTCCCAGGGGTCTTGTTCTTCGCCCCGTGGAAACAGCGCGGGATTTTCAAAGCGCCGTTCCAGACAATAAACGTGGTAGCGGATTTTGTAGTGAATGGCGCGGGCGGCCTGTGTGTCGGCCAGCAGGACTTGGTAGTGAGAATCAAACATCAGGCTCAGACTCGGCATCAGGCTTTTTGGAAACGGCCAGGTTGAGGCAGTGCAAATTCAGGCCGCGTCTGTTGTTTTATTGATATTTTTATCGTGTCAAAGATGACAAAGTGTATCTTCTCACAGAAGGGCTGGAACTACACGGATTTTTTCCCGGACGTTGCATGATGCGTAACATTAATGGGCAGCGGCGCAAGGGCTTTTCCAGTTCAGGGTGCGCATCAAACTGCAAGCTGCGCACAGCGGCGTTCAGAATCGCCGCTGGCGGCGTTGCTTCGAGAAATTCAGGCCACCTTCAAGGTATGTAGCGGCCCGGCGCGAGAATCCCTTGCGGATCGAGCGCAGCTTTCAACCGGGTGCCGAGTCCGGCTTGATCCGCTGCGCAGTCGGCCAGCCAGCGCATCGAATGCACGCCGACCCGGTACGGGAAAAAGCCTCGGTCGCGCCCGCCGTTCATCAGCGCCTCATAACAGGCCTGGGCGTTTGCGGTCGCAGCGGCTGAGGAGCGGTCGAACAGCAACGGGACGGTGCTATCGAAAACCTTGTCCGACAAGGCGGTGAGGGTAATCAGCGGTTCGACGCCGAAGCCGCTGGCGGTTTGGGTGACAAATTCGACATATTCGCGCACCCGGGCCGACTTGATCGGCAGCAAGGGAGCGTACCAAATCAGGCCGCAACCATCGCGTCCGGGATCGAGATGCTGCGCGGGCGGGGTTTGTCCAGAACGCCAGTAACACAACGGCAAAGCGGTTTCGTTGGGACGGCCCGCCACCAATTCCAGAGAGCGGGCCAGCATCGCGGCGCTGGCGGCGAGACGCTGACCGGATGCGCCCGGCAGCCAATGCGCTAATCCAGCCAGCCATTTGGCCCGGGCCGGGCTGACAAACAGCAGGCGCGAGGCGATGCCGCGCAGATGAGCGCGAATTTCAGCGCGGGCGGCGCGCACCGTCGCGGGCGTGCCGTATAGCGTGCCAAATCCGGTCCAGGGAAAGATTTGGTAGGCGCGTCCCAGTTCTTGCAAAACCGCAGCGGGAATCAAACCTTGGGCGTCGAGGCGGTCGGCGGGAAAAGGAGCCGCCATGGCCAGCACCCGGCGCTGGTTCATCAAGTTGACGCCGCCGATCAGGCCGGGCAAGCGCGCCAGAACCTGCTGAATTTTTTCCACGGCAGGTTCCAGCCGTTCTTCGCGGGTGAGGCTGAACAGGAAGGCTTGCACGCAGTCGGGCCGGCGGGCCAAGGCAATGCTCATCCGGGTAACGATACCCAGGCCGCTCTGGGTGAATAGGCCGGGAAAGTACGGACCGATGCCCCATTTGAACAGGCGGGCTAATTCCGCCCCGCCGGTTTCGCGCAGACGGGTTTGGTAGACGCTGCCGTCAGCCAATACCGCTTCCAGGTCGGTGACGGCGGCGAAGTGGTCGGTGTAGGGCGTGACGCCGTAGCCCCGTTCCAAAGCGTTGCCGATCAGGCTGCATTGCGGCCCGGCGCCGGTCACCGGCACCAGATA
>JBDHRB010000245.1:0-4496 GCA_039807355.1 Candidatus Competibacteraceae bacterium | reverse complement strand
AGGCTGATCAGCACGCCGACCGCCAGACCGGTCAACAGCAGCGGCGCTGAAACCAGAATGGCCAGTTCCAGAGCGCGCTGGCCCAGAGTGAGAATGGTTTCCGGGGTCATGGCGATCTCCAGAGTTCAGGGCAGATAGAAGCTGGAGGCCAGCATGGTCATCATCAGACTCCAGCCGTCGACCAGCACGAACAGCATCAGCTTGAAAGGAAAGGAAATCATCATCGGCGAGAGCATCATCATGCCCATCGCCATCAACACGCTGGCCACCACCAGATCAATGATTAGAAACGGCATGAACAGCATGAAGCCGATCTGGAAAGCGGTTTTCAATTCGCTGGTGATGTAGGCGGGAACCAGCAGGGAAAACGGCACCTGATCCGGCGATTCCAGCGATTCCCGACCGGACAGTTTGGTAAACAGCGCCAAATCGTTTTCCCGGGTCTGCGCCAGCATAAAGGCTTGCAAGGGTTGCCGGGCTTCGCGGATCGCGTCCTGGAAACTGAGGGTATCGTTCAGATAGGGAACCAGCGCCCGTTCATTGATCCGTTCAAAGACCGGCGACATGATGAAAAACGTGAGAAACAGCGCCAGGCCGATCAGAATTTGGTTGGACGGGGTTTGCATGGTGCCCAGCGCCTGGCGCAGCAGGGCCAGGACGATGATGATCCGGGTGAAAGCGGTCATCATCAGCAGCGCCGACGGCAACAAAGTCAGCGCGGTCATCAGCGCCAGGATTTGCAGACTCAGCGACCAGGTTTCGCCGCCGCCCTCAGTGGGCGTGATGGTCACTGCCGGCAAACCGGCGGGCGCGGCCAGCGCCGCGCCGCTCAACAACAACCATGCGACGCTGAACAGCCAGCGCAACCGTTCAGGATGATGGCGGATCATGCGGCGCCTGCCTAGGCAGAGAGAACGGCGCGACCGCTGGCGCGGCGAAAGTATGCAGCGTTTCAATGCGCTGGGCGGTGACGCCGATCAGCAGCCGCACCTCGTCCACCTCGATCAGCAACAGCCGCTCGCGGGTTCCCAGCGGCAGACCGCCGATTACCCGAATCAATCCATCCCTGGGCAGGGCGTAGCGGCGCAACAGCCAGCTCAAACCGACCGCCAGCGCCAGCACCACCACCAGGCCCAGGGTCAGTTGGGTGAGCAGGCCGCTGCTGAAAACGCTTGATTCAGTGCGGGCCGGTTCCACGCCCGCCGCCTGCGTCGCGCCCGACCACCCCAGCAGCCCTGTGTACATCAGCACGGTTGTGCGCATCAGGGTCACCGCAGGCGGCGAATCCGTTCCTCGGGGCTAACGATGTCGGTGATGCGCACCCCGAAGCGCTCGTTGATCACCACCACCTCACCACGCGCCACCAGACAGCCATTGACCAGAATATCCAGCGGATCGCCGCCGGGCCGATCCAGTTTCACCACTGAACCTTGGGAGAGTTGCAGCAAGTCACGGACACTCATCCGGGTGTGGCCCAGCTCCAGCGACAGGGTGACGGGAATGTCCATCACCAGGTTGAAATTCGGTTCGACCTTGACCCCGTTCAAGACCGGCGCCTCATCCGGGGCGGCTGAGGAATCCAGAGTAGTGGCGGTGTCGTTCATGGCGCGGCATTCTCGGCGACGGTGGCGGGGAGATGAAATTTTTCAGTTTTTTACGGCAAACGGCGCAAAGTCGGCGGAGGGCGTCGCTGGGGCGGTCCAACCGCCGGGCCGACCCAGCGCCTGTTCGATGCGCAGGGCGCGCCACCCTTGGGCGACGCCGTAGGAACCGCGATAGATCGGCACGTTCTCCACCTGCAAGGTGGCGACGCTGGGAATATCGACCGGGATGACATCGCCGACTTTCAGCGCCAGCAGCTCGCTGAGGGTGAGTTCCAGACTGGATAAGTGGCAGCGCGGTTCGATCTGACTGTCCTTGACGCCTTCAAGCAACCGTTCGGTCATCTGCGGATGCGGATTGGGATGCTCCTTGTGCAGACTGTCGAGCAGGGTTTTGCGGATCGGCTCCAGAATCGAATAGGGCAAGGCCAGATGGAGGATGCCGGCGATATTGTCCCGGCTGATATGCACGCTGCTCACCGCCAGCGTTTCGCTCGGATTGAGCGCGGTGATGAACTGCGGCTTGCTTTCCGTACCGAGGCTGGCGCATTTCAGCGCAGCGAACGGTTCCCAGGCGTCTTCCAGACAACGAAAGGACAGCTCCAGCAGACGCTGGATAAAGCGGCTTTCGGTGGTGGTGAAGGCTCTGGCGCTCGGCGATTTGTACAAGCGCCCGGCCCCGCCGAAGAAGGTGTCCACCACCATGAAAATCAGTTCCTGATCGAAGATCAACAGCGCCGGGCCGCTCAACGGGTTCATGTCGATGACGTTGACGCTGCACGGGACGCTCAGGGAAGTAGTCAGATCGGTGTAGCTGCGTTTCTCGATGGAGCCGACCGTCACCATCAAATCGCGGCGCAGCAGATCAAACAGGCTGATGCGCAGGCGATGGGCGAAGCGTTCGTGAATAGTCTCCAGCACCGGCAGCAGGTTGTTGATCGCGTAGTCTTGAGTGGCCAGATCATAAGGTTGCGCGTCATCGCGGAAAGCTCCGGCGCTCATACTCCGGCTGCGCGATTTCTTCGACACCACCTCCATCAGGGCGTCCCGCTCATCCTTGGTGAGAAACTGGTCGGTGGACATGGGTTATTGCAAGACGAAGGTGGTGAAATAGACCGCCTCGATGCCAGGGATGCCGACTTCCCGGGTCAGGATGCCTTGAATCTGCGCCAGGGCCTGCTGGCGCAATTTTTCCTTGCCGTTGAGGCTGGCCAGCACGTCGAGTTTTTGATTGGAGAACAGCAAAATCAGGTCGTTGCGAATCTGCGGCATGTTTTGCGTGAGCAGATCGACGATGCGCGGGTCGCGGCTCATCGTGGTCAGGCCGACTTGCAGATAGCGCAACATGCCCTGATCCTCGAAATTGACGATGAAGGCCGGCTCAATCGCATGATAAATCGCCGGGCCACGCAGCGGGGTGATCGGCAACGGAGCGCCGCCGTGCGCGGTCGGAGCGGCGCTGGCCGCCGCTGGTCCTTCCCCAGAGTCCTTGTTCAGGGCACCGGTCAAAAATAGGGTTCCACCCACCGATCCGCCAATTAGCACCAGTCCGCCAATCAGCAGGAGCAGGATTTTTACAATGCCGGACCCTTTCTTTGCTGAAGGGTTGGCGTCGTCTTTCTGAGCCATGTCGCTTCCCAAGGCCTCTTATCAGGAGTAGCTCCTGCCTAGCAAATAATGAACCAATAATTTTGTTTTTGCTTTTTCTTTTTTATTTTAAGGGATTAGAGTCGATTCAGGGCGGGCCGCCGCGCCGCTCGCCAAAATTCTGTCACGGCCAGCGGCGCTGGCCCTGGCGCGAGCAGCGCAGGCCAAGCGGAGGCGGCTTTCAGATCACCAGCAGGGACAGGCAGCCGTTGCCATAGCGGGGAATGTTCAGGGTGAAGTCGGCGTGTCCGCGCACCTTGCCCAGCATCTCCCGAACCTCGGCGGGAATTTTGCCAGGGTCGGGATACAGGGTAGCGATGCGCAGATGCGGGGTTTTATCGCTCATCAACAGCGTGGAAAGAATGTTGGCGACCTCGTACAGATTGTCGAGCATGGCCGGCTCGAGCTTTTTGGTTTTGATCGCCTCCTTGGCGGCGTTGGCCGGCATCATCGACAGTGCGCAGCCGGCGTTGGCTGCCAGCGGCACGTCGCAGATGCAGGCGGCGACCACTTGGCCGGCGTCATCGACGTAACTGATCAGCACGTTGCCGGAGCCGGGCTTGGCATCGACCGGCTTGCCCGGCGTGGCGGGCACGTTGCCGCCAAATAACATGACCAGGGTTTTGCTCAGATCAGCGGCTTTGGGCAGGATAAAGGTGGTGGTAGGCATGGCGTGTTCCGATTGGGCAAAGCGAGGCGGCGAAAAGCGCAATCCAGCTCAGGCGGCGGGCGGGTCAGTCGGAGATGAACATGCCCAGGGTTTTCGCAAAGGTCTCGGCGGTAAAGGGTTTATTGATTAGGAACTTAGCGCCAGCTTGTGCGGCTTTTCCACGCATTTCCGCAGTCGCCTCGGTGGTGACGAAACCAAAGGTGATGTGGTAGCCCTCTTCATTGAGCGCCTCAAGTAACTCCAGCCCGGATTTGTTCGGCATGTTCCAGTCGGACAGGATCAGGTCCGGCGGGGTTTTGTGAATCACCTCCAGCGCCTCATTGCCGTCGCCGGCTTGCAGCACTTCAAGGTGGCCGAAGCCGGCTTCGCGCAGGGTGCGGCGGACGATCATGCGCATCGCATTGCTATCATCAACAATCAAGACTTTCATGGGCAGCTCTCCCGTTCGTCGAATCAGACATAAAAAAATTTGTTTTACCAGAATTGCGCGAAAAGCCTCGCCCTTATGATCTTTAAAAATTTAATCCGGTACACTTCGGGGCGATTCCACCCGCGCCAGAGGAACCGACCATGCCGCG
>JBDHRB010000244.1:0-4507 GCA_039807355.1 Candidatus Competibacteraceae bacterium | reverse complement strand
TGAAAACCAAGGGTTTCCTTGTGGGCTTCGACGGTCATGGGTGACGGGCTCCTGATGGGGTTCACGGTTTGCGGTCGAATATGCGGGCAAACGGCGGGATTTCAAGGCGGTGCGCTCGGCGAGTTTTCGGAGGATGACAACAGGGGGCGTCTCTAGCCAATTTGTCTCTTTCGCGTTAAAGTTTGAAAGCGTTGCCGATAGGGCCAGCTACGATTGCGGTTCGATGGTTGTTGTTGAAGCCGAATCATGCTGACATCGTCGATAGTCAAGTAGAATGAACACTGCCTACCATAATAAAATCCCACAGGCTGGATAATGAAGCCCCATGATGGCTTTCGATGGCAAGAATCCAGAGAATTAGACAAAAAATTATTGATCGCGCTTATTACCTTTCTTCTCATGCAGAAGAAGAAATGCTCGATGATGAATTGGGGCGCGACGATGTCGAAAATGCCATACTTAAAGGCCGAATCGAGAAGAAGCTATCGGAGGATAATCGGGGTATCAGATATCGAATCGAAGGGCCGGCTAAAGAGGGAAGGCTGATTCACGTAATTTGCAGGTTCAGGGAAGATGCCAATCTCATCATTATCACAGTCTATGCCTTGTTGGAGAATTTATGATTTGCGAATTTTGCGGTGGTGAAACTCGAAAAAAGAAGGTTAAGCGCCAACATTGGTTGCAAAACCAGCTCTATATTGTCGAAAACGTGGAGGCGGAAGTATGCAAAGAGTGTGGCGAGCGGTACTTTCATGCCACTACCCTTGATAGCATTGACCGCTATCTTGCTGCGGAACATGACGTGAAAAGGCAGATCAACGTTGAAGTGGTTAGCATGGCATAGCTTTGTAGGGCGAGCTACAAAGCTACAAAACTCGATTTATCCAACATCCGACGCTATCACAATCGGCGGGCCATAGCTCGGCCTCGCCTTTCTGCTGCACCTCGGCCTGAAAACCAAGGGTTTCCTTGTGGGCTTCGACGGTTATGAATGACGGACTCCTCCTAGATGGCTCACGGTTTGCAACCGGATCGCAACCGGGCCAGCAAGTCCCCTGCTCTACCTCTGGCTCCTGCGTTATCAAATTCGTCGTCATTTCGTCAAAAATATAGCGATATTCCAATAGCTTGGAGTCTTGAATTATCAGGCTGTCAAGTTGATACAAGGTTATCAAAAAAATTTCTATGCTGCCCTAAAGTCCCGTCGCTGGCCGCCGATAACCAAGACTGATAGCCAAGATAAAGCTGGAAGTCTATGCATCGACCAGTGAATTTATAAGCCATAAATCTTGCAAATCAAGCTTGACAATTTAAAAGGTAATATCGCTATGGATAAAAAAATTATATCTCAAAAAATCAAGTCGTTTAAAAGCTTGTCCGGCACTCAAGGCTATTATGGCTATTATTGGGGAGACAAAATACCTTCTAAAAAGCTTTCTAACGCTCTAAAAAAACACGGGCTAAATGACTACGTTTTCTTTCTTCAAGATCAGACTGTTTTTGGAAGTGCAGAAAATTCATTTTTAATTACGGATAAAGGCATTTCTTATAGACATGACGATTATGATGAGGAGTCAGTTTTTGTTTCTTGGGAATCCATGTCAAATTTTGAAATTTTAAGAATCAAGGAAGAAAACATTATTGCAATAGAATTTGAAGGAAAAGAATTGTATATTTCATTAAATCAGACTGAAGGTGTTTTACCAAGCAATTTTATTGACCTTCTTAATGAATTAGCGCAAGAAAACAAAAGTTTTATAGATGATAGCACGGATTTATTTCAAGAATTACCAGGAATAACAGGAGATTTACTCGATGTTAATTTAAGCAAAGATTTTCTATTACAAATAATAGATAGATGTGATTATTTTATAAAATCATGTGAGCTGACATATATTGAAAGCGAATATGGTGTTACTATAAACCCTTATATGATACATTTATTTTCTGTGAGTCGTGCGAAAGCTTTTTATCTCTTGAATGAACTTGAACAATCAAAGGATGAATTGCTATTTCTGATAAGTAAAATTAGAGAATTTATGAAAAATGAAGATTATAAAGCCCACAAAGATGGACTTAAAGAATGTCTTGCTTATGACTTAGAATTTATAGCTAAGATAGATCAACATTATAGAAATCATAAAGACGCCATTATTTATCTATCCGAAGCTGATAGTCTTAATGTAGGTGGAGAACAGCAACGTAGAATTCGATCTAGCATTAAAAATGCTCAAGAAAAATTAAGCAAATCTTTAATAGCTGACAACCATAATGCCAGACAAGTTATTTTATGCACTCAACAAATTCCTTCGCAAACAATAAAAGAGTTTCTATTTGTTTCTACAGACACTCTAAGGTCAACTGATTGGAAGTTTCCAGTAGGCCATCCTGTGGAAAACACGCTTTACGTTTGCCACCCTCTTCGTCCTAATCAGTACTTTCTCATGGAGGATTTTCATGAAAAATGCTTTGATGATAAATATGCTGAACTTGTTTATCTTTTAGAATCACTGGGTGCAAACCACATTCACGTTGATGTCGTATCAGGTTTTCATAGCTCATCAGTAAGTAAAAAAGAACAAGAAATAAATGCTTCGTTAAACCTTTCTATTAGAGATGCTTCTGTTAAAAAAGATACAAATGCCGAAGATGAGAAATCTCAACAAATTCAGCGTACTGGTTCTTGGGAAGTCAGCCTAACACCACATGGATTACCTTATATACCAGAGGATTTAGCTTGGTTTCACCATGAACCAATATGGCAAAGACTCGCACAGTCTTGCATCAAAGGAAATTGCAGAGAATTTACCATCAATCTAAACCAACAAGAAGATTTCTCAATCAATTCAAAACGTTTTAATCAAATTGAGATAGAACTTGATATTTTTGTAAAGAAATTAGGTTCAATAAAGCTTTTTCACCGTGAAAAAGCTGAAAGAAGTGAACGTCAAATCAAAAATATAGAATGGAAAATTTTTGCAAAATTTTCCCAACCTGTTTATGTAAGCTGTGTTCCTTATTCTGCGAATGAAGAATTGCTAGCTTAGATAAAATTTACTCCAATAATTAAGCCCAAGAACTGAAACCAATAAGGCGATTTATTAACACTGAGCTTTGTACTACTACTGAGGATAATGTGATGAGCGCAACAAAATGTCGAACTTGTAAGGGAACTATCGCTGCCCGCATAAAAAAGTGTCCTCATTGTGGAGAAAGTTATCCAGATGCCGATCAACTGGAACGTGATGCTTCTCCTTCATTGTTATCTCTTCTTATACCTCCCCTTCACACCGAAGAAAAACAACAGATGCATAAAGCATTTGTACAATATCAAAAAGACAAAGAAGAAGAAAAAAGACGTGCGAGTAGTAAATTGATCAATAGCGCACTTTCTAAGATTCCTACGCCGATTAAAATCGTCGGATTAGGATTAGTAGGTATTGCACTATTATCAGGAAAAAAGGAACAAAAAAAGTAAAGCGGGCGCTGCCTATCTTCATCGTTCATTCGGAACCACAACAATCGGCGGGCTATGCTCGCTCTTCTATGAAGGGCTCTTCTATTTCATAGCCCTTGATGGCCCCTGTCCCACTTCCGCGCCTCCATAACACAATAGCCAGCGTTTGATCGCCAAGGGATCGCCAGACACTTTGCCGGCATTACCCGCTCAAGTCCACTAGACGGGCCACGCCCACACTACAAAACTGATTCGAAGCGGCGTGTTCCTCAACCGTTCGAGTTCGGCTAAGCTCCATCGCTAATGCCGTTGCCGATCAGGAGGTCCGCCCATGTCCCAAGCTCGCGCCAAAACCGCTTTCACCGCTGACGACTATCTGGCTTGGGAAGAACGCAACCCCGGCAAGCACGAATATCTGGCCGGCGAAATCTTCGCGATGGTTGGTGCGACCGACGCCCATGTCACAATCACAATGAATCTGGCTGTTCTGCTACACGCCCATGTTCGCGGGCGACCCTGCCGGGTCTACATGGCCGACATGAAGCTGCGAGTGGACACCGCCGACGCCTTCTTCTACCCCGACCTGCTGGTGACTTGCGCGCCAGAAGATCATGCGTCGTCGTGCTTCAAGTGCCAGCCCACGTTGCTGGTGGAAGTGCTATCCGCCACGACGGCCGCGTTCGACCGGGGCCAGAAGTTCGCGATTTACCGGCAACTGCCCAGCCTGCGGGAATATGTATTGATCGAACAGGATCGGATGAGCGTGGAATGCTTCCGCCGCGACGAACAAGACCGTTGGGTACTGCAAGCTTATGGTCCAGGTGACAGGATGGAATTGCCGAGCCTGGATTTCGGCACGGCCATCGAAACGCTGTACGAAGATGTCGCATTGCCGTCAATCCCTGACGAACCTTGGCGTTTGCCCGAAGAGAATGCGGATTAAATGAATGGCTATCCCTGCTCGACCGCTACCCCTTCATGCCGCAACAGCCAGCGCTTGATCGCCAACGGATCGCCGGTCACTTCGCCGGCATAACCGCCCAACCCCTG
>JBDHRB010000243.1:0-4514 GCA_039807355.1 Candidatus Competibacteraceae bacterium | reverse complement strand
AACAGATCGCCGGCGCGGGCGTATTTGCGCCAGGCCGGATTTTCCGGGTCGCGTTCGCGCAACGCCGCCAGATTGACGCGGGTGGCCGCGCCGACCAGGGTTCCGCAAACCATGCCATGCGGAATCGGGAAAAACGCGCCCAGCGGCGAAGCCAGGCCATGCACCGATCCCAGGCCGGTTTGCGCCAGACAGACCCCGGACAGCAGCGCGGCGTAGGCCATTTGGGCGCGGCCCTCAGCGGCTTTATCGCCGTTTTCGTACCAGGCGAACAGTCCATCGCGCACCGCTTTCAGCCCGCTTTCCGCCAGCGCATCGGTGAAGGGATTGGCCTTGATCGAGACATAGGATTCCAGCAACTGGGTCAGCGCGTCCATGGCGTTGGCGGCGATCTGCGCCGGCGGGCAGGCGGCCAGTAAATCGGGATCGAGCAGGGCGGATTGCGCAACCAGTTGATCGTCGCGGAAAGATTTTTTAAAGCCGTTGGGGCCGCGCTGGCTGAGAACAGCGTTTTTCGTGGCTTCGCTGCCAGTGCCCGCCGTGGTGGGAACGGCGATGAAGGGTAGGGCCGGGCCTTGATAAGTTTTTTCCGCGCCGACCCCTTCCAGATAGTCCATCACCGAATCGCCGATGGGCAACAAGCCGGCAATCGCCTTGGCGGCGTCCAGCACGCTGCCGCCGCCAATACCAGCCACAACGCGGAACTCCTTGCCGTGGAATTGCCGAACCGCCTCATCGACGAGCTGCGGCGACGGTTCGTCATTGATCCGCACCTGCGCCCAATCCACGCCAGCCTTTTCCAGAGCGGTCAACAGCGTCGGCCAGTGCGGCGATTCCGGGAAGGATTTTTGTCCGGTGACCAACAGGACGCGCTGACCGTATTGGGCGATAAGCGCAGGAAGTTTTTTAATGCCGCCTGCGCCGAATTCGATACGCGGCAGGCGAGCGATGGAGAAGGGAGCGATCATGGGTAGGTTTCACTGTAAACGCCCCTCTCCCCACGGGAGAGGGTTTGATGGAATATTTTAGAACCCGTACAACGCCTTATATTCAGCGTCGCGGCTGGCAATCAGTTGGGCCAGATTTAAAACCACCTTGCATTGTTTCCAGGTGGCATCGTCCTGCATCTTGCCGTCGATCATCACTGCGCCGCTGCCGTCGGGCATGGCCTCAATCACCCGCTTGGCCCAGGCCACTTCATCCGCCTTCGGGCTGAACACCCGTTTAGCGATGGCGATCTGGTTCGGGTGCAAGCTCCACGCGCCGACGCAGCCCATCAAGTAAGCGTTGCGGAACTGGTCTTCGCAGGCGGTCAAATCGGCGATGTCGCCGAACGGGCCGTAAAACGGCAAAGCGCCGACGCTGGCGCAGGCGTCCACCATCTTGGCCATGGTGTAATGCCACAAATCCTGCTGGGCGGTAGGGCGCGGCGCATCCGGATTTTTCGGATCGGGATCGGTGCGCACCACGTAATCAGGATGACCACCGCCAACCCGAGTGGTCTTCATCCGCCGCGACGCCGCCAGATCAGCGGGACCGAGGCTCATGCCCTGCATCCGGGGACTGGCGTTGGCGATGTCATCGACATTGGCGACGCCCAGCGCGGTTTCCAGAATGGCGTGAATCATCAACGGCTTTTTCACGCCATATTTGGCTTCCAGTTGCGCCAGCAGTTGATCGACAAAGTGAATATCCCAAGCGCCCTGAATTTTCGGCAGCATGATCACATCCAGTTTGTCGCCGATTTCACCGACCAGCCGGATTAAATCATCAAGAAACCATGGACTGTCGAGACTGTTAACCCGGGTCCAAAACTGGGTATTGCCAAAATCGACGGTCTTGCCGATTTGCACTAATCCTTCGCGGGCGGCTTCCTTGCGGTCAATCGGCACAGCATCTTCCAGATTGCCCAACAGAATATCGACAGTCTTGGCAATATCCGGCACCTTGACCGCCATTTTTGCATTGCTCGGATCGAAGAAATGAATCATCCGCGAGGGCAAAACCGGAATTTCGCGGAGCGGTTCAGGTGCGCCAACAACCTTGGGTTTAAAAAAATCACGGGGACTGCGCAGCATGGTTTTTCCTCCAGTTAAATCAGAACGCGGTTGGGGAATGTTCCGGCCAGTTCACTGCAAGGAATTGCGCCGGTTTTTTTGTGAAACGTCAGGTTGCCGTTTTTATCACAAATCCAGAATTCTTCTGCCCCTCTGGCAAAATACAATTCCTTTTTTTCATCCATTTCCAGCAGGCTGTTAGAAGGGGAGAGAATTTCTACACAGAGTTCCGGGGCTTCACGAAAGGGATTATCGCCGCGATTTCTGGCGATAAAATCATCTGAAGCCCAGGCGACATCAGCGACTTTTATCCCTTCGCGGGTTTGCACCGAGCATTCAGTAATAATGATGCCTTTTTCCAGCAAGCGGCTTAATAAAGCGACAATTTTCGCTTGATACATACCGTGTTCATTGCTGGCCGGACTCATGACAATATGGCCCCATTTGTCGGTTTGAATTTTGAAGGGCATTTCCTGGAGAAGCGGATTCTGGCAGATTTCAACCCAGTTCATACAGGCGCTCTCCTGAATTTTTTGGCGCTCTTGAAGCGGATTAGCCTTCGTATTTCTTAATCAGCATTTGCGCCGCTACCGTGGGCGGAATATGCCCATTCACCACGGCTTCTTCAATATCGGCGCGAATACTGCCGACACCGGCATGACTGAAGAAACTGGCGCGTAAATGCTCCTCGACCATCGAATATACCCAGTCGAGAGTTTGCCGCTGCCGACGTTTTTCCAGGACCCCACTGGCGGTGATGTGCTGGCGAAATTCGCTAATTACGTTCCAAATCGCATTAATGCCTTCGCCGGTCAGCGCCGAGCAGACATAGGCTTTAGTGCGCCAGCCTTCAGTGGCTGGAGCCAGATAATGCAGCGCCCGGTTGTAGTCAGCGCGGGCGGCATAGGCGCGAATCCGGTTATCGCCGTCGGCCTTGTTTACCAATAGCGCATCAGCTAGTTCCATGATGCCTTTTTTGATGCCCTGCAATTCGTCGCCGGCCCCGGCGATCATCAGCAGCAGGAAGAAATCGACCATCGAGCGCACCGTAGTTTCGCTCTGACCGACGCCGACGGTTTCCACCAGAATCACGTCAAAGCCGGCGGCTTCGCAGACCAGGATGGTTTCGCGGCTTTTTCGGGCCACGCCGCCGAGCGTGCCGCTGGACGGGGACGGACGGATGAACGCACGCAGATCGCGGGAGAGCTGTTCCATGCGGGTTTTGTCGCCGAGGATGCTGCCTCGGGTCACCGTGCTGCTGGGATCGACCGCCAGCACCGCGACTTTGTGACCCTGTTCGCACAGATGCAGGCCGAGCGCCTCGATAAAGGTGCTTTTGCCTGCGCCGGGCACGCCGGTAATGCCAACCCGGATCGAATTGCCGGTGTAGGGGATGAGTTGGCGCAGCACTTCCTGGCCCAGGTCGAAATGGGTTTGGGCGTTGCTTTCGACCAGAGTAATGGTCTGAGCGACGATATTGCGGTCGCCGGCCAGCACCCCGGCGACGTATTCATCGACGCTGAGGCGTTTGCGGCGCGGGATACTGGAGCCTGAAACCGCGACGCTGGTCTGTCCGGGGATGCCGTCGTGACCGCCGTCAACGCCGGCCATGACCGAGGTGGTGAATTCAGAACCGGCGTTCGGGGGAACCCAGTCGGGTTTATAGTTTTTGTCGCTCATGGTCAGGATCGTTATGCGCTGGGATGGAGTGAAGTTAACCCGTCCTGTCGGCTTTAGTTTGCCAGTGTGGGTTAAAGCGCGAGTGGGTAACCCGCCGATTGTCGATAATCATGCAATTTCGGCGGGTTATGTGCTAGGCGAAGACTCAGGCCTTAGCGGTCTGCGCCAATTTTAGGAGAGTCCTTTAAGATCAGAAAGCCGTCGCCTGATCTTGGTGCTGAGTGTGGAAAAGTCACTGTCAAGTATCTGTTGAGCTTCTTCCTGCTTACCGGCCTGACTGAGGGTAACCAGGCTGGAAGCCGTATAGTGAAACATCTTGTGTGTTGCTTTTAGATCAGCAAACGCCGCGTACTTGGCAAGATACTTATGTCCGTCGCTATAAATCCATTTTCCCAAGTCGCAGTGTTCATCACAGGCAATCACTTCTGGGCGGAGGTCTTCAGACGACTTTCCAGATAGATAGGCTTCCAGGCGAACTTTCCAGTTGTCATGCGCCATGATCGCCACATCAATTTCCAGAGTTTGCGTCGCTTTATTCAGAGATTCTTTAGCTTCGGCTTCTTCCTGCGCACTCAATTTTTGATGGTTGGAAAACCTGAAAAAATCAAAAAAGCTCATTTGTTGCTCCTTCTGAAACGAAATTACCATAGAAAACCCTATGGCGGTGAAATGTTACAGGTAAGATTTTTGACTCCAAGAAGTGGATATTCAGCGGTCGCTTTTGGGGCTTTTACGGAGAACCTAAAATCCCATAGGGTATATAGCGATCCTCGACGAGTT
>JBDHRB010000242.1:0-4527 GCA_039807355.1 Candidatus Competibacteraceae bacterium | reverse complement strand
CCCCCGCGCCTGACCGGCGGCCTTGGCGCGGCGACGAATCCACTCAATCACCGCCGGTTCATCAATCGGCGGATCGGTGTCGGGGGGGCAAACCAGGGTGGTCACGCCGCCCGCTGCTGCGGCACGGGTTTCGCTGGCGATGGTCGCCTTGTGTTCCTGGCCCGGCTCGCGCAACCGGGCGCACAGGTCGATCAAGCCCGGACAGACGATCTGGCCGCGCCCGTCAATCACTTGTTCAGCGACGAAGCCCTCCGGGGCCGCGCCCAAAGCGGCGATTTTGCCATCGGCGATGAACAGGTCCGCCACCCGGTCGGTGCGGTGCGCCGGGTCGATCACCCGACCGCCTTGAATCACCAAGCGCATCAGAGTTCCTCCGCGTCGGGCCGGGCGTGATGACCCAGGGTGATGGACATGATCGCCATGCGCACGGCGATGCCGTTAGTGACCTGTTCGAGAATCACCGAATGCGCTCCGTCGGCGACCCGCGAGTCGATTTCCACGCCGCGATTGATCGGGCCGGGATGCATGACCAGCACATCGGGTTGCGCCAGCGCCAGCCGCTCTTCGGTCAGGCCGTATTGCTGGAAAAATTCCTGCTCGCTTGGCAATAACGCGCCCTCCATCCGCTCGCGTTGCAGGCGCAGCATCACCACCACGTCCACGTCGCGCAGCCCGTCCGCCATGCGGTAGAACACCTGCACGCCCAAATCCTCGACCTGGGTCGGCAACAAGGTGCGCGGCCCGATCACCCGCACCTCGCCGGCGCCGAGAACGCTCAGGGCGTGGATCAGCGAACGAGCCACCCGCGAATGCAGGATGTCGCCGACAATGGCGACCCGCAAATTGGGAAAGTCCGGCTTGTGACGGCGGATGGTGAATACATCGAGCATCGCCTGGGTCGGATGGGCATGGCGGCCATCGCCGGCGTTGAGGACGGCGATATGCGGCTTGACATGCCGGGCGACGAACTCCGCAGCGCCGCTTTGCGCATGGCGCACCACGAACATGTCGCACTGCATGGCTTCGATATTGCGCAGCGTGTCGAGCAGGCTTTCGCCCTTGACCGCCGATGAAGTGGCGATATTCAGGGTCAGCACGTCGGCGGACAGGCGCTTCGCCGCCAGTTCAAAGGTGGTGCGGGTGCGGGTGCTGGCCTCGAAGAACAGATTGACCACGGTCTTGCCGTGCAGGGTCGGCAATTTCTTGACCCGTCGTTCCGCCACTCCGTGCAGCGATTCGGCGGCGTCGAGAATGTCGATCAAATGGCGGCGGGTCAGCCCTTCAATGGTCAGGAAATGCCGCAGGCGACCCTGGGCGTCGAGTTGAAAATGAGAGGCGCTCATGGCGTAGCTTGCTGAATCAAAAGTTGCAAGGGATCAGGCCCAGTCAACTGGACATGACTGCCTTCCGGCAATTCCAGGCGAGCGCCGACTACATGGGCTTCAATCGGCAATTCCCGCCCGCCCCGATCCACCAGCACTGCCAGCAGCACCGAAGCCGGACGGCCATAGTCGAACAACTCGTTGAGGGCGGCGCGCACGGTGCGCCCGGTGTAGAGCACATCGTCGATCAGCAGCAGATGACGGCCATCGACATCGAACGGCAGTTCCGACGGGCGCACCTGCGGGTTGACGCCGATCCGGCTGAAATCGTCGCGGTAAAAGGAGATGTCCAAGCGGCCCAGCGGGGTGGTTACGCCCAGGCGCTGATGCAGGCGCTCGGCGATCCACACCCCGCCGCTATGAATGCCGATCAGCGCCGGTTCAGCGATGCGCCGCCGAGTCAGCACATCGCGCAGTTGTCCGGCCATCGCTTCAAGCAGAAATTCAGCGTCGCGCATGATAAGGGTGCTCAGTTTCCCGCTCGCGTCGAGGCAGCGGATTGAAATTGGTTGAACCAGCTCTCCAGAATCAGCGCCGCGGCCTGGGCGTCGATAGACGTTTGACTGTTGCGACGGCGGCGCACGGTTTCAGACTGGCGCTGTTCCGCTTCCCAGGACGATAACCGTTCGTCGATAGTCGCCACCGGCAGATGGAACCGTCCATGCAGTTGACGGCTGAAGCGCAGCGCCGCTTCTGTCATCGCACTCGCCGCATCATCGGCATGACGCGGGACGCCCACGACCAGCCCTTCTGGACGCCATTCGCGGATCAAGCCGGCAATGGCTTCCCAATCAGGATGTTGTTGACGGGTCGGCAGGATGCGCAATGGCCGCGCCGCGCCGGTCAGAGCGCCGCCGACGGCAACGCCGATGCGCCGCTGGCCGAAATCGAAACCCAGGGCGATGCGCCAGGGGCCGGGAGCCGCCTGCCCGTGTTCAGGCGTGGCCGACATGAGAGGACAACAAATTCAGGTCGATACCCAGCAGAGCGGCGGCGGCCTGCCAGCGCTGGTCGCTGGGGGTAGCGAACACGATGTTAAAATCGAAAGGACTGGACAGCCAGGCGTTGTCGGCGATTTCCTGTTCCAGTTGGCCGGGTCCCCAACCGGCGTAGCCCAGGGCGACCAGCAGGTGTTGCGGGCCTTCACCGCAGGCGACCGCTTGCAGGATGTCCCGCGAGGTGGTGATGCCGATGTCGTCGGTTACGCGCAACGTCGCGCTCCAGTGGCCGACCGGGCAATGCAGGACAAAGCCCTGTTCCGGCTGTACCGGGCCGCCGTGATACACCGGAATCGCCGCGACGCTCGGCGGATCGCTGTGGATTTCCAGGTGTTCCAGCAACTGGCTCAGGGTCAAATTGAGCGGGCGGTTAATCACCAAACCCAGTGCGCCGCTGGCATTGTGTTCGGTGATGTAGGTCACGGTCTGGAAAAAGTTCGGATCGGCCAGAGTGGGCATGGCGATCAGAAACTGGTGGCGCAGCGAGGTGAATTCGGTCATGAGGATAGTATCGGAATTCACAACACCCTTGACAAGCCGCGCCGCCGTTAGTCACACGTCCAGATTCAGCACATCCAGGGCGTTTTGCTCGATAAAATCCCGGCGCGGTTCAACCTGGTCGCCCATCAGCGTCGTGAAAATTTCATCGGCGGCAATCGCGTCTTCAATCCGCACCTGCAACAAGCGGCGGCTGCCCGGATTCATCGTAGTTTCCCAAAGCTGCTCCGGGTTCATTTCGCCCAGGCCCTTGTAACGCTGAATATGCTGGCCGCGCTTGGCTTCTTCCAGCAACCAGTCCATCACGGCGCGAAAATCCGCGACCGGCTGGGTGCGTTCGCCGCGCCGCACGACCACTTCCTCGGCGAAAATTCCGGCGAGCTGCGCACCGAACTCGGTCAGCATCGCGTATTCCGGAGAGTGGAAAAAATCCGTGGTTAAACGCGCCTGTCGCACCACGCTGTGAGCGCAGCGAGTAATGACCACGCTCAACGGTTCACCCTCCTCGCGGGCGTCCAGCGCCGCCTCATACGCCGAATGTTCGGTCTGTCGGGCGTTGAGCCGCTCGGCGAGCCGCTGCGCCCATTCGCTGAGACCGACCGCATCGCGCAACAACTCCTCGTCCGGAGGCGGTTGATAAATCAGTTGTTCGAGCAACAGGCGGTCATAGCGCCGCGACAATCGCTGAATCAGCGCCGTCACCGTCATATAACGGCGCGCCAGGGTTTCCAGCGCCGCGCCGCTGCATAATCCCGTTTCGCCTACGGTCAGCGCCGCGCCGTCCAGCGCCGCTTGCAGCAAATACGCCGACAATTCCGCATCGTCTTTGACATATTGCTCCTGTTTGCCGCGCTTGACTTTATAAAGCGGCGGCTGGGCAATATAAATATGGCCGCGCTCGATCAATTCCGGCATTTGCCGGTAAAAAAAGGTCAGCAACAAGGTGCGGATATGCGAGCCATCCACATCGGCGTCGGTCATTAAAATCACCCGATAATAGCGCACCTTGTCGGGATTAAATTCTTCGCGGCCAATTCCGCAACCCAGAGCGGTAATCAAGGTGCCGATTTCTGCGGACGCCAGCATTTTATCGAAACGGGCTTTTTCAACATTCAGAATCTTGCCCTTCAGCGGCAAAATCGCCTGGAAACGCCGGTCCCGGCCCTGTTTGGCCGAGCCGCCGGCGGAATCGCCCTCGACCAGAAACAGTTCGGAGGCCGCCGGGTCTTTTTCCTGACAATCCGCCAGCTTGCCCGGCAGCCCGGCAATGTCCAGCGCCCCTTTGCGCCGAGTCATCTCCCGAGCGCGGCGAGCGGCCTCGCGGGCGCGGGCGGCGTCAATGATTTTGCTGGTAATCGCCTTGGCTTCGCCGGGATTTTCCAGCAAAAACTCCTGCAACTTCTCGGCGACTACCGCTTCCACCACCGGCTTGACTTCCGACGATACCAGCTTGTCCTTGGTCTGCGAGGAGAATTTCGGATCGGGCACCTTGACCGACAGCACCGCAGTCAAGCCTTCGCGGGCGTCATCGCCGCTGGTTTCCACCTTGGCCTTTTTCAGAATCCCTTCCCCTTCCATGTACTGATTCAGGGTGCGGGTCAGTGCGCCGCGCAGCCCGGCCAGATGAGCGCCGCCATCGCGCTGCGGGA
>JBDHRB010000241.1:0-4529 GCA_039807355.1 Candidatus Competibacteraceae bacterium | reverse complement strand
GTTTTCCACATCTTCCAGGCCGTTTCGTAGCGCAAGCCTTGTGATTTTGCCCAGACACTGAGTTTCATGGTCAATATGTCACAATAAAACACGTTAAATCACTATATTATTTTCAATAGCTGCTTGCCCCTTCGGGGCTGAACGATGTCCGGGAAGGGCGTTGAGTTTTCCGGATCAAATAGCCCTAAACCCAGCGCCGCCCCACGTTTGCGCATCACCGCTCGCTCGTTTCCGCAACGCACAATTTCATCCCCACTTTAGCGATGTGTCCGCCCTGCATCTCCCGCACTACAAATTCCACCAATCCCAGCCGCACCCGGTCGCCGACCACCGGCTGATCAAAACGCCGCCGCAAACACTGCTCCAGGGTGGCGGCGGCATCCTCCGGGTTCAGGGTCAGCCCATAAAGCTTGGCGACTTCCGCCAAATTGGCGTCGGCATTCAGCGCCAGTTCGCCAAAGAACTGCCCGGCCTGTAGGCGCGGCGGTGCCTGCGACACCGTGAAAATCTGATCGAGTAGCGGCAAATCGCTGACCTGGGCGAAGAGATAAATCTGATCGTCCACGCGCAGCGTTCCGCACTCGGCGCATGGATACGTCTGCCCGCTGCGCACCAGCGTCGCCGGCTGCACCGCTTCCGGCAGATTCAAATCCGCCAGGACATGACCCGCCGCCAGACTGTCCGCCATTACCCGATAGCTGACCAGCTCATAGTGAGCGGGACCCGGCCAGTCCAGCGGAATCCGCTGCTCCGCCGCCTGGATTTTCGGCGGCACATCCAGTTTCAACAACCGCGCCACTGGGGCGACAGTCCAGCCTTGAATGACCAGCGACACCAGCACGATGAAGAAGGCGACATTGAAATATAAAAGGTAATTGTCCAGGTTAGCCAGCCAGGGAAACAGCGCCAGAATGATCGGCACTGCGCCGCGCAACCCCACCCAGCCAATGAATAGTTGTTCGCGCCAGGCGAAGTGAAACGGCAGCAAGCACAGGAACACTGCAATCGGACGAGCCACCAGAATCAGCGCCGCCGCAATCAACAAACTGGGCGCAACCAGCGGCAACAACTGATGCGGCGCAATCAAAAGTCCCAGAATCAGGAACATGCTGATTTGACTCAACCAAGCCATGCCATCGTGAAAGCGGCGAATCTCCTCGATATTCCGCAACGGGCGGCTGTTTAACAGAATGCCGGCGAAATAGACCGCCAAATAACCACTGCCCCCGGCGATAGCGGTCGCGCCAAAAATCAGCAGAGCGCCGGAAAACGCCATCAACGGATATAAGCCGGCGTTAAGGTGGCTGATGCGATTGATCAGCCAAGCCAGCGCCCAGGCACCGCCCAGCCCAATCGCAGCGCCGATCCCCATTTGCTCGGCAAAGGTGACAAGTACGGTCCAATTCAGCTCGGTGCTGTCGGCGGCCAGCAATTGCACCAAAACGACCGTCAGGAAAATCGCCATGGGATCATTCGCGCCCGACTCGATCTGCAAGGTGGCATCGACCCGCTCTTTCAGTTGCAAACCGCGAGAGTGGAGGATAGCGAATACCGCAGCCGCATCGGTGGAACCGACAATCGCCCCCACCAGCATCCCCTCCAGCCAGCCCACATCAAGAAACCACATCGCGGCCAAGCCGGTCAGCGCTGCCGAAACCACCACGCCGACCGTCGCCAACCATAACGCCGGCCACAGCCCCACCCGAAAACTGCTGATCTCGGTACACAGTCCGCCATTGAACAAAATGACCGACAAGGCGACCGTGCCAATCGCATAGGTGATTTCCACATCGTCGAAATGAATTCCACCCAGCCCATCCTCACCGGCCAACATGCCCAGCCCCAGAAACACTAACAATAACGGCAATCCCAGCCGCGCTGAAATCGTGCTCGCCAGGATGCTGAGTAAGAACAGCGCTCCGGTCACTAAGATGAGTTGATGAGTCAAATCCATGGCGTCTTTCCTGCTAGGGGTCAGTTGTTAGGAAGTTTTGCCGGGGCTGGGGAAAACTGCAAATCCCGGGGCGATTTTGCGGGGTTGAACGCACCGTTTTAGCACCGAATCGCCGCACCCGCCCTATTTTGCAGCGCCGTGTTCCGCTGGAACCGGGTTTGCCCCAGCGAGCGAACCATCAACGCCACCCACGCAGCAGGAGACCAGAAAAATTCACTGGCATGGCATGATCTTTGATAAAAACGCTTTTCAAGTTCGCATTCCGGCGAACGGATCACCATGATGAGGGTTACGCATGATCAAGACGATGCCGAAAACCGTTTCCTGGCTGCTGGCTGGCGCGTTGACCATGGGCGCAACGCTGGCCCATGCCGCTGACACCATCAAGGTCGGTGTTTTACATTCATTATCCGGCACCATGGCCATCAGCGAAACTACGCTCAAGGATACCGTGTTGATGCTGGTCGATGAGCAGAACAAGAAAGGCGGTCTGCTCGGCAAGAAGCTGGAGGCGGTGGTGGTTGACCCGGCCTCGAACTGGCCGCTGTTCGCGGAAAAAGCCCGCGAGTTATTGCAAAAGGAAAAGGTCGATGTGGTGTTCGGCTGCTGGACCTCGGTATCCCGCAAATCGGTGCTGCCGGTATTCGAGGAGCTGAACGGCATCCTGTTCTATCCGGTGCAGTACGAAGGCGAAGAGTCTTCAAAGAACGTGTTCTACACCGGAGCCGCGCCGAATCAGCAGGCGATTCCCGCGGTGGACTATCTGATGAAGGACCTGGGCGTGAAACGCTGGGTGCTGGCCGGCACCGACTACGTTTATCCGCGCACCACCAACAAGATTCTGGAAGCCTATCTCAAGGCCAAGGGGGTCAAGGATGAAGACATCATGATCAACTACACCCCGTTTGGTCATTCCGACTGGCAATCCATTGTCGCCGACATCAAGAAATTCGGCTCCGCCGGCAAGAAAACCGCTGTGGTTTCCACCATTAACGGCGACGCCAACGTGCCGTTCTACAAGGAACTGGGCAACCAGGGCCTGTCCGCTCAGGACATTCCGGTGGTGGCTTTCTCGGTCGGCGAGGAAGAGCTGTCCGGCATCGATACCAAGCCGCTGGTCGGGCACATGGCCGCCTGGAATTACTTCATGAGCATCAAGGACAAGGCCAATGACGCCTTCATCAAGAAATGGCACGAATTCATCAAGGACCCGAAGCGCGTGACCAACGACCCGATGGAGGCGCATTACATCGGCTTTAACATGTGGGTGAAGGCGGTCGAGAAGGCCAAGACCACCAATCCCGATAAAGTCATTCCGGCGATGGTCGGCATTGAATTCCCCAATCTGACTGGCGGCGTGGCCAAGATGTTGCCTAATCATCATCTAACCAAGCCGGTGTTCATCGGCGAAATCCAGGCCGACGGACAATTTGACGTGGTGTGGAAGACCAAGGAACTGGTGCCGGGCGACGCCTGGTCCGATTTCCTGCCGGGCAGCAAGGACATCACCGCCGACTGGGCGGACCCCAAGATCAAGTGCGGTAACTACAACACCGTCACCAAGAAGTGCGCTGGGCAGAATTACTAATCAGCGCAGCCAAATCCCCCCGGCCCCCCTTTTTTCAAGGGGGAAGCGCCGGGCGCGGGGGATAGTTCTTCAACGCTCGCAAAGAGACCTTGCGCATGGTATCCCGCACGTCGTTTCGCGCCGGGTTGACCGGCATCGCCCTGCTCTGGCTGGCGTTGTTGACGCCGCTGGTGGTCCATGCCGCGGATGACCCGGCCCTGCGCAGCCTGCTCATCCAGTTCCGCGAAGCCGATTTCGCCGGGAAAACCGCGTTAGTCGAAAGTCTGGCTGCCCAGGATCATCCACGAACCGCCCTGATTCTCCGGGCGCTGGCCGATAGCCGCCTGTATTACCAGGGCGACCGGGTGGTGATCGGCCTGAACGACGCGGCGGAGATTGCCATTGAGGATGCCGTCAGCGGCGAAGCTTTGGGTCAAACCAGCAAGCGCGAGCTGGATCGCGTCACCGCCAACAATCGCTTGCGGGCGATGATCGAGAATCTGCTGGCCAGTCTGGGATTGGCCAGCGCCGATCCGCAACAGCGTAAAGCGGCGGTTGCGTCCTTTCTGCGCAATCCCGACCCAACCGGTGTAGAGCGTCTCAAAGCGCGGCAGGCGGTTGAGCCGGATGAAAAAATTCAGGAATTGCTGACTGCGGCGCTGGCGCTGGTTGATTTGTCCAGCGCGGACGCGACGGTTCGCGCTCAGGCAGCCACCGCGCTGGGCGGCTGGACGCTTGCGGAAATTCGCGGCCCGTTGCTGCGGGCGGCGGCGGACGATAGCGATCCAGCGGTGCGCGAAGCGGCGAAAATCGCCCTGGCGAAAACCGAATTTCGCCTGCAACTGCTCGGCTGGGCGGAAACCCTGTTCTTTGGTCTGTCGCTGGGGTCAGTGTTGATTCTGGCGGCGATTGGTCTGGCGGTGACCTTCGGGGTGATGGGCGTGATCAACATGGCGCACGGCGAATTGATGATGCTCGGCGCTTACACCACCTGGCTGGTGCAGCAAT
>JBDHRB010000240.1:0-4576 GCA_039807355.1 Candidatus Competibacteraceae bacterium | reverse complement strand
GATGGGATTCAACGGGCCGGCCAGCGGGAAATAGTGCCGGATCTCTCAACCCATCAACGCCAGCTTCATCCACCCTGTTTCATCTCACCCAAGGACAATGGACGTTCTGCATCACCGCTTCTGAATACGTGATCCCTGGGGGCACTCTCCCGCTTCCAGGCAAGTGGGTCTACTCGAAACCGATTACCGTCAATATTAATGCGCAATCCACATACGATCAGGTTCGGGGCTGGAGTAATATCTTTCGCCTTCCTGAGTCCGAAATTAGGTTAGATGCGGCGAACTGGCATGAACCGAGCGCGGAGCGCGTTTGCCCGAATCCCGCTAATCCAAACCCTACCAGACCAGTCGGAACCGGGGATTTCCAGGCCACATTGACATGGGTCAATACAGAAAGCTCCATGGCTGACGTGGACTTGCATCTGGAAGGACCGAATGGAATCCATGTTTATTATGGAGAAACGAAATCGCCGGATGGGAGTCTGGAACTCGACCGTGATTGGATGTATGGCTTAGGTAATGCCGTTGAAAATATCTATAGCTTGGGACCCATGCCTTCCGGAGAATATAAGCTCTACGTCATGCTTTACCGCGGCGAACCCAAGAATTACAGCGTTCGTGTTCTTCAGCAAGGCCAAGTGCAAACTTACTCAGGTCGGCTGGAGGCAACCGGCCAGAAACACGACATCGTGCGCTTCAATCGGTAAGCATCAAGGAAGGCGTGACGGCCTTACCGCTTCCACAACGCTACCCTCGCCCCGTTCGGCGGGCGAGGGTTTACTACAACCGGTCGAGAAACGCCGGCCCGCCCAGTTGGCGCATTTGCTGTTCGATCCAGCGCTGGCGTTTCAGCACATAGTTTGAAGGCTTATCGACCCGATAACGCCATGGATTGGGCAATACCGCCGCCAAGCGCGCCGCTTCGCTGGTCGTCAATTCGGCGGCGGGTTTGTTGAAAAACCGTCGGCTGGCGGCTTCGATGCCAAAGGTGTACTGGCCAAACTCAGCAATGTTCAGATACACCTCCAGAATACGCTGCTTGGGCCATAACAATTCCAGCAGCACGGTAAACCACGCCTCCAGCCCCTTGCGCACCCAGCCGCGCCCGGACCATAAAAACAAATTCTTTGCGGTCTGCTGGCTGAGGGTGCTGGCCCCGCGCAAGGTCTGCCCCTCTTCCTGATCGGCCAGCGCCTGCTGAATCTCGACCCAATCGAAGCCGTAATGATCGGGAAAGCGTTGATCTTCGGCGGCGATCACCGCCAGCGCGGCATGGGGGGAAATCTGTTGCAAAGGCGTCCAGTCATAGCGGAGCGTTTCACCCTGCCAAATCGCCTTAATCCAGTGCTGGGCAATCACGCTGGACGCCGGCAAAGGCAGCCAGCGCAACACCAGAACCAGCACCAGCGAAATCGCCACAAAGCCTCCGACGAGGAGGAATAACCCGCGACCGATCCGGCGAAGCCAGGGGCGTTGTCGCTGTTCCGCTCCCCGGTTTGACTGCGCAGCGTTGGCGGAACGGCTCCCTCTGCGCCGCCAGCCTTTCAAAAAATTCCCCACGCCACCCCCGACGCCAGGGTTTCGCCCAACTCTTCGCAACGCTGCAAAACCGCCGCATCCAGTTCGCCCCGGGCGATGATCGGATCGCACACGGGTTTAAGCGGATAGCCCCGGGCAATGCGTTCGATGCTGGTCAGGGCGCCGGTTCCATCGTTGCCGGCGCTGATGAACACCGCATAAGGCAAACCGTTGACCTTGCCCTGGGCGGGATAATAAGTGCGATCCAGAAAATGTTTCAGCGCCCCGGACATGTAGCCGAAATTCTCCGGCGTGCCCAGCAACAGGCCATGCGCCCAGAGCAAATCGTCCAGACCGGCGCGCAACGCCCTCTTCATCCGGGTTTCCACCTCGACCACGCGCCGCGCTCCACGCCAGGCCGCCTGCGCCATACGCTGGGTATGACCGGTCTGGCTGTGATAGACAATCAGCAAATGTTTAGCGGCGCTCATCTGTTGAAACGGGTTGCCACGCCTGGGGATTTTCGCTATGTTTGCGCGTCTTAAATCACCGGCACGACTACTAAAAGGAATGCAAGCTTTGTCCAAAGAAGATCATATTGAGATGGAGGGAACCGTGATCGACACCCTGCCCAATACCATGTTTCGCGTGCAGTTGGAAAACGGTTACGTCATCACCGCGCACATCTCCGGTCGGATGCGCAAGCACTACATCCGCATCCTGACCGGCGACAAGGTGAAAGTGGAATTGACACCCTACGATCTGACCAAGGGGCGCATCGTGTATCGCGGGCGCTAATTCGCCAGATTGCTGGCCTTACGGCACCGTTTCCTCCTCGGCGATCTCCACCCGCAATTCGCCCTCGCTGACCGTGACGGTCACATGCCCGCCGTTCACCAGTCGGCCAAACAACAGCTCTTCCGCCAGACGGCGCTTGATGTTCTCCTGGATGATCCGGGCCATGGGCCGTGCGCCCATTTTCGGATCGTAGCCGCGTTCGGCCAGCCAGGCGCGTCCTTCCGTATCCACCTCCAGCGTGACCTTTTTCGGCTCCAGTTGCGCCTCCAGCTCGATCAGGAACTTGTCCACGACATGGGCGATGCTGACCGGGGTCAGCGCCTTGAACTGCACAACCGCATCCAGCCGGTTGCGAAATTCCGGCGAGAACATGCGCTTGATCGCCTCAAGGCCGTCACTGCTGTGATCCTGGCTGGTGAAGCCTATCGAAGGCCGATCCAGTAATTCCGCCCCGGCGTTGGTGGTCATGACGATGATGACGTTGCGAAAATCCGCCTTGCGGCCATTGTTGTCGGTCAACGTGCCATGATCCATCACTTGCAGGAGCAGGTTGAACACGTCGGGATGCGCCTTCTCGATCTCGTCCAGGAGCAACACCGCATGGGGATGCTTGAGAATGGCGTCGGTCAACAATCCGCCCTGATCGAAACCGACATAGCCGGGCGGCGCACCGATCAGCCGCGACACGGTATGCCGCTCCATGTATTCCGACATGTCAAAGCGGATCAGCTCAATGCCCATGATCTTGGCCAGTTGCCGGGTTACCTCGGTTTTGCCCACCCCGGTTGGCCCGGCGAACAGGAATGAACCAATCGGTTTCTGTTCGTTGCCCAGCCCGGCCCGCGCCATTTTGATCGCCGTCGCCAGGGTCATAATCGCCTCGTCCTGACCAAAGACCACCAGTTTCAGATCGCGGTCCAGATTACGCAGCGTGTCTTTGTCTGACGAGGACACGGTTTTCGGCGGGATGCGGGCGATTTTGGCGATGATGGTTTCAATATCGGCGGCGTTAATCAGCTTTTTCCGTTTGGCGACCGGCAACAGACGTTGACTGGCCCCGGCTTCGTCGATGACGTCAATCGCCTTGTCGGGCAGGTGGCGGTCATTGATGTAGCGGGCGGATAGCTCCACCGCCGCCCGCAGCGCCTTGTCGGCGTATTTGACATCGTGGTGGTCTTCAAAGCGGGTCTTCAGGCCGCGCAGAATCTGATAGGTCTCTTCGAGGGTCGGTTCCACCACATCAATCTTCTGGAAACGCCGCGCCAGCGCCCGGTCTTTCTCGAAAATGCCGCGATATTCTTGATAAGTGGTGGAGCCGATGCATTTCATCTCGCCGGACGCCAGCATCGGTTTAATCAGGTTCGAGGCGTCCATCACCCCGCCGGAAGCCGCGCCAGCGCCGATGATGGTGTGGATTTCGTCGATAAACAGAATCGCATTGCGCTCCTTGCGCAGTTGCGCCAGCACCGCTTTCAGGCGTTTCTCGAAATCGCCGCGATATTTGGTGCCAGCGACCAACGCACCCAGGTCCAAAGCGTAGATGGTCGCCTTGCGCAGCACGTCCGGCACTTCGCCATCGACGATCATCTTGGCCAAGCCCTCGGCGATAGCGGTTTTGCCGACCCCGGCCTCGCCGACGAACAGCGGGTTGTTCTTGCGCCGCCGACAGAGAATTTGAATGGTGCGCTCGACTTCCTCGCGGCGGCCAATCAGCGGATCAATCCGCCCCTGCTGGGCCAGCTCGTTGAGATTGCTGGCGAAATTTTCCAGCGGCTTGGCGTTTTGCGGATTATCGCCGTTTTCTCCGGACGGGGCGCTGGCGGGTTCCTGATCTTCGGGCGTCTTGGCGATGCCGTGGGCGATATAGTTGACGACATCCAGCCGACTGACTTCCTGTTGTTTGAGGAGAAACACCGCCTGGGATTCCTGTTCGCCGAAAATGGCGACCAGGACGTTGGCCCCGGTGACTTCCCGATGGCCGGAGGACTGCACATGCAGCACCGCCCGCTGCAAGACCCGCTGGAAGCCGAGGGTAGGCTGGGTTTCGCGTGGATCGCCCAAGCCCATCACCGGCGTGTTGTCGCGGATAAAAAGCTGCAAATCGCGTTTCAGCTTGTCGATCTGTGCGCCGCAGGCGCGTAAAACCTCCACGGCGGCGGGATTGTCCAGCAGGGCTAATAGCAAATGCTCCACCGTCATGAATTCATGGCGCCGGTCCCGCGCCTCGCGGAAAGCAAGATTGATGGAAAATTCCAGTTCC
>JBDHRB010000239.1:0-4579 GCA_039807355.1 Candidatus Competibacteraceae bacterium | reverse complement strand
AAAATCGCATCGCCGGCCCGTCCGGCCCGCCCAGTGCGGCCAATCCGGTGAATATAAGCTTCGGGATCGTAGGGAATATCGTAATTGACCACATGGCTGATCCGCTGCACGTCCAGTCCACGCGCCGCCACGTCGGTCGCCACCAGAATGTCCAGACCGCCGTTGCGCAACTGGTCAATGGTTTTCTCGCGCAACGCCTGAGTCATGTCGCCGTGCAGCGCCGCGCTGGGATAGCCCCGCGCCTCCAGTCGTTCCGCCAGTTCCGTCGCCGCCACCTTGGTGCGGACAAAAATCAGCGTTGCATCGGCGTCCTCGACCTCCAGCACCCGGGTCAACGCGTCGAGCTTGTGCTGAACGCCGACCTGGCAATAGCGTTGCCGAACCGTGGCGACGGTGGCGGTGCGGGTTTCGATTTTCACCTCACGGGGATCGCGCAAATGGCGATGCGCCACCCGGCGAATCGGCTCCGGCATGGTCGCGGAAAACAGCGCCACCTGCTTTTCCGCCGGGGTTTGTTCCAGAATCCAGTCCACATCGTCGATGAAGCCCATGCGCAGCATTTCATCGGCTTCGTCCAGCACCACGGTGCGCAACGCCGCCAGCGACAGGGTTTCCCGGCGCAGATGATCCATGACCCGGCCCGGCGTGCCGACCACGACGTGAACGCCGCGCCGCAGATGACGCAGTTGCAAGGTCATGCTCTGGCCGCCGTAGATCGGCAAAACGTGAAAACCGGGCAAATGACGGGCGTAGCTCTGGAAGGCTTCCGCGACTTGAATCGCCAGTTCCCGGGTCGGCGTCAACACCAGCGCCTGGGTTTGCCGGTCGCTCCAATCCAGTTTTTCCAGAATCGGCAAGGCGAAAGCGGCGGTCTTGCCGGTGCCGGTCTGGGCCTGGCCCAACACGTCATGGCCTTCCAGCATCGGCGGAATAGTCGCCGCCTGAATTGGCGTCGGCGCTTCGTAGCCGAGTTCCTGAAGGGTGTCCAGCAGGGAAGAAGACAGCGCGAGTTGTTCAAAATGTTCGATGAGGGATGACATGCCAAACAGTACCTGATGAAAATCACTGACAGCAGACCGGAAACTGCCGGCCCGAATAAAAGCGCAAAGTGGGAAACACCGCCGTCCGATTCGATGGATCAGCCGGAAGCGGTCGCTGCCCGGCGGCGGCGAAACTTGCTGATGATGCGCCGACGCCAGAGCAGATCGGCAATGATGAAGGTCAGGGCGCTGGCGACCACGCCGATGGTCAGCGACCCCACCAGCAACGGCCAGCCCAGATCGCCAATCTGCTTCAAAAACCAGTCCAGCGACGGTTCATACGCCCAGTCCAGCGGGGGCTTGCCCAGCAACCAGGCCCCGAATTGATAACAGACGAAGAAAATCGGCGGCATGGTGATCGGGTTGGTGATCCAGACCATCGCTACCGCCACCGGCATGTTGAAGCGCAGCAGGGCGGCGGCGGTCGCGGCGAGCAACATCTGCCAGGGCACCGGGACAAAAGCGAAAAACACTCCGGCAGCCAGGCCGCGCACCGTCGGACGGCGGCTAAAATGCCAAAGGCGGGGATCGTGCAACAAATCGCCGAGGAAATGCAGCTTCTTGTGCGAACGCAATTGATGGGGATCGGGCAGATAACGCTGGAAAAACTGCTTCATGGATATTCGGAAAAACCGGCGGAACACTGAAGGCTGAGACGGCGAAACCGCCTGAAAATTCAGGCGATAGCGATTCTTTTAAATATACCTGAACTGTCCGGTAAAGTATCGCCCCGCCAAATTAAATTTTGGTTGCCGGCCATTCGCCCGCTACGCTTAACCTGTTTCCGATGTTTGACCACCCTGTGGAGCGCCTGTATGCACATACGAAAAAAAACCATCCGGCTGGCCCCGCTCTGCCTGGCTTTGGGCCTGGCGACGTTCAGCGCCGTCAACGCCGCCACCCGCGCCGATTTCTACGCCCAGTTTGATCCCGCCGCCGGCGTGCTTCCCTTTCCCAACAATCTATTATTTCTATTATTTAACGGCTCTGTCGATGGGACGCTGAATATCCCGGTGGCGGATCCAAACAACCTGGCCGATCCGCAAGTCGCGCTGAACGGTCTGGACGGATTCTCGACGGTCGCGCCGCTGACCGCTGCGTTTTCCGGCGCGCTCAACCCCAGCACGGTGCAGGCGGGCAGCACAGTGCGGGTGTTCGAGGTCGAGTTACTCAACCCGTTCCTGGACCCGACCACCCCGGCGCCGTTCGCCATCAGCGCCGTTCATCATGAACTCCGCGCCGGCGTCGATTATCAGGCCAATCTGCTGCCGCAAGACGCCAATCAGACCACGCTGAACATTCATCCCCTGCTGCCGCTGAAGCCAAAGACCGGCTATCTGGTGGTGTTGACCAACGGTATTCAGGACAGCAGCGGTTTCGACGCCTCGCCGTCGCAGACCTATGCGTTGACCAAGCTGACGATTCCGCTGATCGACGCCAATGGCAACAGCGTGATTCCCGGCTTGAGCAACGCTCAGGCGCGGGCGCTGGAGCCGCTGCGGCAACTGGTTAACAATCAGGAAAGCGCCGCGGCCAGTCAGGGCGTGGCCCAGAACAGCATCGTCTTGAGCTGGACGTTCATGACTCAATCCATCGACGATGCGTTCACCGCACTCGGCGAGACGCTGCGCCCGCTGGGCATGGCGGTTCAGGCCACCGGCGCGACCACCCAGGCGGTGGGTCTAGGGCTGCCCGGCTTCTCCGACATTTACGCCGGGGCGCTGGCCATTCCCTACTACCTGAGCAAAGACCAACCGTTAAGCGGTTACTGGCAAACCGTCAACAGCGGCGCAGTGACCCGCTATAACCCACTGCCGGCGGCGACCGCAACTTTACAAATTCCGGTGCTGATGACCGTGCCGAACGCCCAGAGCGGGCGCAGCAAGCCAGCGAGCGGCTGGCCGGTGGTGATCTTCCAGCACGGCATCACCCGCAACCGCACCGATTTGTTCACCCTGTCCGACGCGCTGGCGTTTGAAGGGTATGCCGCCGTGGCTATTGACCTGCCGCTGCACGGCGTCACCGACTCCACCAATCCGTTCTACCTGCGCGGGCTGGAGCGGACTTTCGATCTGGATGTCATCAACAACGCCAGCAGCGCCGCCGGCCCGGATGGACAGATTGATACTTCCGGCAGTCATTTCATCAATCTGCGAAGCCTGCTCACCACCCGCGATAATGTGCGCGAAGCGGCCCAGGATTTGCGGCAACTGACCGCCACCCTGCCGCGAGTAGACCTGAACGGCGACGGCGCTCCTGATCTGGACGCCAGCCGCATTCACTTTGTCGGGCATTCGCTGGGCGGAATTACCGGGGCCACCTTCCTCGGCATCGACGATCAAATTCGCAGTGCAACGTTGGGCATGGCCGGCGGTGGCGTCGTCAAAGTGCTGGACGGTTCCGCGACATTTGGCCCGATCATCGCCGCCGGGCTGGCCGCCGCCGGCGTCATCAAAGGCACGCCGACTTACGAAAGCTTCCTCGACGCGGCGCAAACCGTGGTCGATTCCGGCGATCCGATCAATTACGCCGTCGCCGCTGCGGGTCTGCATCCGATTCATCTGATCGAAGCGGTCGGCGGCGCGGGGGTGTTGCCTGATCAAGTGGTGCCAAATTCGGTCGAAAATGCGCCACTGGCGGGTACTGAACCGCTGGCCAAGGTGATGGGGCTGCAATCGGTCAGCCGCCCGGCGTACAACAATCAAGGTCTGCGCGCTATCGTTCGCTTCACTGAAGGCGATCACAGTTCGCTGCTCAGTCCGGTCGCTTCGGTCGGCGCGACCGCGGAAATGCAGGGCCAGATGATCAGCTTCCTCAACAGCGAAGGCGCAGAGCTGGAAATCATCTATCACCCGGTGGTCCAGCATTAGCCCCGATGGAAAATCTTGTTTAGCCCTGAAAGGGCGATTCAATGTTAGCCCAGGGCAACGCCCTGGGTGGTTTGGATGATTTGGATGATTTTGGGTGGTTTGGATGATGGACGATTTGGATAATTTGGATGGTGGATGATTTGGACGATGGATGATCCGGGCAATTCGGGCGTATAGGTAATTTGGAATTTAAACGGTTACGCCTCGATCAGCCTCCCAAGCCCCGTCAATGACGGGGCTTTTCATTGCCGCCGCCCTTTACGCCATGGCGCTCAATGGTTAGATTGACCGCCTTATTCTTCACCACCCCCGACGATCCGTTTGCATGGCCCAATACATCTACACCATGAACCGCGTGGGCAAAGTCGTGCCGCCCAAGCGGGAAATTCTCAAGAACATTTCCCTGTCCTTCTTCCCCGGGGCCAAGATTGGCGTCCTCGGCCTGAACGGCTCTGGCAAATCCACCCTGCTGCGCATCATGGCCGGCCTCGATACCGAGATTCTCGGCGAGGCCCGCCCGCAGGCTGGAATCAAAATCGGCTTTCTGCCGCAAGAACCGCAACTCGATCCGGCCAAGGACGTGCGCGGCAATGTTGAAGAAGCGGTTGAACCGATCAAGGCCGCGCAGACTCGCTTGGACGAGGTGTACGCCGCCTACGCCGATCCTGA
>JBDHRB010000238.1:0-4596 GCA_039807355.1 Candidatus Competibacteraceae bacterium | reverse complement strand
CTTCGTTGCCGATGTAGCGTTCCGCCGGCACGGCGATGATTTGATGAATCTGCCCGTCCGGGTCTTCGTACTGGACATATTCCGGTTTGAGCAGGCTGGGCGAAATTTTTGATCCGGCCCAGATATTGCGCAGTTGCAGCCAGTCATTGACCGGCGGATTGACCTGCTCGGCGGGATTGGGCGGCAACAGGCCCTCGTTGATTCCGGCGTAGGGATAATCCTTGCAAGCGCGGAAGCGGTGGATCGAGTCGTAAATCACCGCCTTGACGCCGGCCTGATTCAGCGCCGGAATCATCCGAACGTGAAACGCAGTTTCCGGCGGGAACATCACGCTGGAGGCTTCCACGCCAAACGCGGCGCGGATGATGTCCCGATGCCATTGAACCTGTTTGATGATGTTGCGCGCCGGGGTCAGCGCCATCAGCGGGTGGAAAAAACCGAAGGCGGTGAAATCCACGCGAGGATGACCGAGCGCGGTTTTTTCCTGGGCGACAGCGCGTAAATCCTGATTCCAGCCGCTGAAACCGCCGCCGCATAATCCTTCCGCCGCGCAGCGGTCCAGTTGTTCGATCAGCGAGCCGCTCCAGCTCGTGGACAAACCGGCGTGGGGCAGGCCGCCGCTGACATACTGGCGCACCGCGGTCGGGATAAAGTGCGTGTACGGACCCCGGCGCGAGCCGAAAATGCTGTCCTTTTCCCCGTCCCAGTAGTTGCGGTCGGTGGCGTTATAGTAGGGCTGATGCATGTGCTTGTGGATGCCGAAATAGACCTTGACCGGGGTATTTCCGGGGCCAGTGGCAACCTGGATCACCGGCTGGACCTTGGCGTTCGGCGCGATGCGCAGTTGGCGGAACTCCTTGATCCAGTCGCCGCCGCCGGCCTGTTGAATGTCGGCCTTGCGGCAACCTTCCGCCTGCACGGTGATCATGCTCGGCCACAGCAATCCAGCCGGAACGGTCGCGGCGTATTCATAATCCCCCTCGACAACCGTTTCCGTCAGCGCCGCGCCATTGAACAGGCGCTGCCCTTCGCTGGTGTGCAGAATAATTTGCGGGAAGGGAATCGGGCCATCGGCGACGAAGGCAATAGGGAAAGCCGGATTTTTCCCGGATTCATCGCATTGCAGCGATTCGGGTAATTCAATGCGCAGGATGCGGGTCAACACGTCAGCCATAAACAACCTCGTTGGGGTGGTGTGCAGGCAGGAGTTTAGAATTTCTTCGATGAAGATATGATTGTAGGGCGGATTCGCCGCGAACCCTGATTGATTACGCTACGACTGGCCGGAGCCAAACGCCGAGATGTCCAACCACTTGATGAAATTCACCAAGATCGTCGCCACGCTAGGGCCAAATTCCCGCGATCCTGACACCATTGAACGTTTATTGCGCGAAGGCGCGGACGTGATCCGGCTCAACTTTTCCCACGGCAGTCATGAAGACCATGCGCTGTCGGTGCGCCTGGCGCGGGAAGCGGCGCGCAAGCTAAACCGGCATGTCGCCATCTTCCAGGACTTGCAGGGGCCGAAGATTCGCCTGGGGCAACTGGACGGTGAGTTTCTGGACGTGGCGGCGGGCGAAACGCTGATTTTGACCACTGAAGAGCGGATTGGCGGCGTCCAGGACGGGGTGAAGATCGTGTCCATCGATCATCGTCGTCTGCATGAAGAAGTGCAGCCGGGTGATCGGGTGCTGATCGACGACGGCCTGTTTGAACTGACCGTCGAGCGGATTGACGGTCAGGCGATCTACAGCCGGGTGGTCAATGGCGGTCGGCTCAAGCCGCGCAAGGGCGTCAATTTGCCCAACGTCAAATTGAATATTTCCGCGATTACCGATAAGGATCGCCAGGATTTGGCGTTCGCTTACGAGCATGAACTGGATTATGTGGCGCTGTCGTTTGTCCGCGAGGCCAGCGATGTCAAGGAACTGATCGACTTCATGCTGACCACTTATGGCCGGAAAATTCCGGTGATCGCTAAGATCGAGAAGCCGGAGGCGTTCCGCCACATTGAGGGCATCATCATTGCCGCCGACGCCATCATGGTGGCGCGGGGCGATCTGGGCGTGGAAACCTCGCCGCAGGAAGTGCCGCTGATGCAGAAGAGCCTGATCCGTCAGTGCAACATCGCCGGCAAGCCGGTGATCACCGCCACGCAGATGCTGGAGTCGATGATCAACCATCCGCGCCCGACCCGCGCCGAGGCTAATGATGTCGCCAACGCCATTCTCGACGGCACCGATGCGGTGATGCTGTCGGCGGAAACCGCCGCCGGTCAGTATCCGGTCGAAGCGGTGCGGATGATGAAGGCGATTGCCATGAGCGTTGAAGCCAGCGACATTTTCAAGACGCTGATGCAGAAGAATGTGCTGACTCAGGAGGAATTATTGGCCAAGGCCTGTCTGCGCATCGAAGACGCGGTGCATTTCGCCACCATGGACCTAGCGGATAAGGTGTGCGCCCGCTATCTGGTCGGCTTTACCAATACCGGATCGAGCGTACTCGGTCTGGCGAAATTTCGCCCTTTAGCGCCATTGATCGCCTTCAGCCCGAAACCGGCGACCTTGCGCCGGTTGGCGCTGGTATGGGGCGTCGAGCCGCTGCAACTCGGCGCGGTGCAGTCGGTGGATGATTTACTGAGTTCCGCCGCTGAATGCTTGCTCA
Source organism: Candidatus Competibacteraceae bacterium (assembly GCA_039807355.1). GTDB lineage: Bacteria > Pseudomonadota > Gammaproteobacteria > Competibacterales > Competibacteraceae > UBA2383. The sequence continues at coordinate 1,932 of JBDHRB010000238.1, read as the reverse complement.
ACAAGGGCATGGTGCGGGAAGGGGAGATCGTAGTGTTTACCGCCGCGGTGCCGGTCGGCGTGTCCGGCGGCGCGAATATGATTAAGGTGGTCAAGGTGGAGCGGGGAGATTGAGCTTGGCGGCTTGATGCGCACTTTTGGCATGGCGCTGCGGATTTGCACAAGGACTACCGGTTTGCCATCGGCTCAACGACATCCAGACCGGGTACTCGCGCAAACTCGGCGGTATTGGTCGTCAGCACCGCACAATCGTGGCTGATCGCGGTCGCCGCAATGATGAGATCGTGTGCGCCAATCCGTTGACCTTGTTGACTCAAGGCAGCGAAAAGACTGGCATGGATACGCGCCGTTTCCATGGTGCAATCGAGTACCGGCAACTGCGCCAGGATCGCCTCGACAAAGGCCGAGCGGCGGATGCGCCGAGCATCGCTGTCAGCGCGATGAACGCCAACCAGCAGTTCTGATACGGTGATGACGCTGATAAAGGCGTTGCCGTAGTTGGCCCACTGCGAGAAATCCAGCGTATGTCCCCGTTCGGCGCGGATCAGAATGCAGGTATCCAGGATTAAGCCCATGGATCGCGTTCCGGCAAAGCGGCTTTCCGTATCGCCTCAAGATCTTGGGCAAAGCGATCAGCGTCCTCATGCAACTTGGGCAATTCCGCGAACAAGCGGTTGAGTTCCTGGACGGCGACCGTGCGGGGCGCCGATACCGGGCATAACCTGGCGATAACTTTGTTGCTGCGCTCCAGCTCAAAGCTGGCGCCTTGATAGAACACCCGGTTGAGCAGGTCGGAAAATTGTCGCGCCGCCTGAGTCACATTGATTTGTTCCATAAAAATAGTCCTGCCAAGATTGATGGATCTGATAATCAGACAATCATATTTGATTGGTCAAGATCATCGTTTCCAGGTCGGCGCGTCTCCTCAAGAACATGAAGATTTCCTGCCAGCAGGAAACAAGGATCATCAGTCTATGAACTCACGGCAAATTGTGCTTGACACGGAAACCACCGGCCTCGATCCGGCCCAGGGGCATCGGGTCATTGAGATTGGTTGTCTGGAATTGTTGAACCGGCGGCGCACCGACCGGCAGTTTCACGTTTATCTGCAACCGGATCGGGCGATTGACCCAGGGGCGGTTCAGGTGCATGGCCTGACCCATGAATTTCTCGCCGATCAGCCGCGCTTCGCTGATGTCGCCGATGAATTCCTGAACTTCGTCCGCGATGCGGAATTGATCATCCACAACGCGGCGTTCGACCTGGGGTTTCTTAACCACGAACTGCGGCGCTGCGGACGCGGCCACTTGGTGCTGGAGCAGCTTTGTACGGTTAAGGACACGCTATTACTGGCCCGGCAGCGCCATCCCGGCCAGCGCAACAGCCTTGACGCGCTGTGCAAGCGTTACAACATCGACAATTCCCAGCGCACCCTGCACGGCGCACTGCTCGACGCCGAGATTCTGGCCGACGTATATCTGGCGATGACCCGCCAGCAGGGGGCGATGTTTGTCCGGGAAGTGGCGGATGCAGCATCGCCCCATTCGACGATGCAACGTCCGGCGCGGCGCAACCGCCCGCCGTTGCCGGTGATCCGCGCCGACGCCGGGGAATGCGCCGAACACGCCCGTTATCTGGAGTTGCTCGATAAAAGCAGCGGCGGCGCGTGCGTGTGGCGGCGGCTGGAGACGGTTTAAACCCGGTAATAATCCCGATACCAGGCGACGAAACGGGCGACGCCTTGTTCAATCGGCGTGGCCGGCTGATAGCCGACATCCTGAATCAGCGCATCAACGTCCGCATAGGTGTCCGGCACATCGCCCGGTTGCAGCGGCAGAAAATTCTTGATCGCCTTGCAGCCCAGACAATCCTCCAGCACTTCGATATAACGCAGCAATTCCACCGGCCGATGACTGCCGATGTTGTACAGCCG
>JBDHRB010000237.1:0-4615 GCA_039807355.1 Candidatus Competibacteraceae bacterium | reverse complement strand
GTAGGCCGGGTCTTGGACGGGAGGCGGAAGATTCCAGTCGAACTAGCGACCGGGCCGGGACCCAGGCTGGAACAGCAGAAACCATCGGGCGCGTCGGTTTTTATCGTTAAAACGCCGCATGGCAACAGAAACCTCATGATGATGGCTGCACTCAAGGTGCTTAATTGTTCATTTCCCATCGTTGCCGGGAAATGCCGAACACTCCGGGCAGTTTCGGAATGTTCGATGTTATTTATTTGGTGCCGATGGCCGGACTCGAACCGGCACGGCTTGCGCCACTAACCCCTCAAGCTAGCGTGTCTACCAGTTCCACCACATCGGCGATTATACAGTGAAGGAAATCCATTTCGAGCAATCCAGCGCTACTCTGGTTTTGACGGCGGCTGCGGAACATCCGCCGGGCGCTCTGGGTTGGCTGGCGCCGGGGCTACTGGAACACCAGGCGAGACCTGATCCATGACGCTGACCGGGGTCGCCGTCTGCGTCGCCACATAGGCCAGCGTCAGGCTGGTGACGAAAAACGCTGTCGCCAGCACTGCGGTAGTCCGACTCAGGAAAGACGCTGAACCCCGCGAACCAAACATGGTGGAAGAAGCGCCGCTGCCAAATGCTGCGCCCGCATCTGCGCCCTTGCCCTGCTGCAACAGCACCAGCGCGATCAAGGCGACCGCAATGATTACATGGGCGACGAGAAAGAGGGTGTAAGCCATGGCGGCAAGTTTAACAGCCCGACCGGGCAATCGCCAGAAACTCCTTGGCTTCCAAAGAGGCGCCGCCAATCAATCCGCCATCAATATCCGCCATCGCCAGTAATTCCGGGGCATTAGCGGCTTTCATGCTGCCGCCGTACAGGATACGGGTTTTTGCCGCAACCTCTGGACTACGCTCGGCCAGCTTGGCGCGGATAAAGGCGTGAACGTCCTGAGCCTGCTGCGGCGTCGCGGTCCGCCCGGTGCCAATCGCCCAAACCGGCTCATAGGCGATGACCGCATCCTTGAACGCTTCAATGCCCTCCAGCTCCAGCACCGCCTTCAGTTGCCGTTCGACCACGGATTCAGTAACGCCTTGATCGCGCTCTTCCAGGGTCTCACCCACGCAAAGCACCGGCTTGATGCCAGCCTTGCGAGCGGCGGCGAACTTGCGGGCGACCACTGCATCGCTTTCGCCGTACAGGGTGCGGCGCTCGGAATGGCCGACGATGACATAGGCGCAGTGAAAATCGTTGAGCATCGCGCCGGCGACTTCGCCGGTGAATGCGCCGGAGGCGTGTTCAGAGAGATTCTGCGTTCCCCAAGCAATGGCGGAGCCGGTTAATTGCTGCTCGACCAAACCGAGGTAGACAAATGGGGGGAAAACCGCCAGTTCGACCGCTGCGACCTGCGCCGCGCCCTCTTTAATGCCTTGCAACAAACCGCGAATGCTCTCCAACGAGCCATTCATCTTCCAGTTTCCGGCCACCAGCTTACGGCGCATCTTCTTATCTCCTGACTTTAAAAAACCGGCAAAGCTTACGGATTTCGCGCCGGGAAATCAATCATACCGACACGGTATCCCGCAAGACCCCGGCCAACTCGCGGGCATGACGTTCTACTTGCGCCGCATCCGGGCCTTCCACCATCACCCGCACCACCGGTTCAGTGCCGGACGGCCGCAACAACACCCGGCCATGATCGCCCAGTTGGCTCTCGACCGCCCGCACCGCCTCCTGAATCGGCGCCAGCTTCAGATCGACCGCGCCGTTGACGGAAACATTGATCAGCACCTGCGGATACTTGGTCATGCCGGCCTTGAGGTCGTGCAAATTTTTTTCGGAGTGCAGCATCGCCGCCAATACCTGCAACGCGGAAATGATTCCATCGCCGGTGGTGGTGCGATCCAGGCAAATAATGTGGCCGGAATTTTCGCCGCCCAAAATCAGATGGTCCGCCAGCAGGCGCTCCAGAACGTAACGGTCGCCGACCTTGACCCGGTGCAAATCCAGCCCCAGCGCCCGCAGCGCCATTTCCAGACCCAGATTGGTCATCAGCGTGCCGACAATCGCGTTGAACCGGCTGCCGGTGCGCAGCCGGTCGCGGGCGATAATGAACAACAGATCATCGCCATCGAGAATCTCGCCCCGGTGATCGACCATAATCACCCGGTCGCCGTCGCCATCCAGCGCAATACCGAGATCCGCGCCCTGCTTGGCTACTTCTGCGCACAACAGCGCCGGCTTGGTCGAGCCGCAATCCAGGTTGATGTTCAGGCCGTCTGGCGTAGCGCCTATGGGAATCACCGTCGCGCCCAGCTCGCTTAACACGCTGGGGGCGACGTGATAGGTCGCGCCATGGGCGCAATCGACGACGATTTTTAGCCCAGCCAGACTGGTGTTGGCCGGAATGGTGCTTTTGCAAAATTCGATGTAACGGCCTGCTGCATCGACAATCCGCTCGGCCTTGCCCAAAGCGTCCGGCTCGACCGTTTCCAATGGCCGGTCCAGCAGTTCCTCGATGCGCTCCTCAACTTCGTCGGGCAGTTTTTGCCCGTCGCGGGAAAAAAACTTGATGCCGTTATCGTAATAAGGATTGTGCGAGGCGCTGACCACGATGCCGGCGCAGGCATGCAATGTGCGGGTTAGATAGGCAATGCCTGGGGTGGGCATGGGTCCCAACAAGGCGATATTGACCCCGGCGGCGGACAATCCGGCTTCCAGCGCCGATTCGAACATGTAGCCGGAAATGCGCGTGTCCTTGCCGATCACCACTTTGTTCAAGCCCCGGGTTTGCAACACCCGCCCGACCGCCCAGCCCAGTTTTAAGACAAATTCTGCGGTGATCGGATACTCGCCCACCCGCCCGCGAATCCCGTCCGTCCCAAAATAACGTTTGCTCATCGCCCTGCCCCCTGACTCAATATGGCCGGGAATTATAGCGATGGCGGGCGGCGGCGCATATCAAAAACCCGGCAGCGTCAGCGCATCGCCCGCACGGCGGCGCATACGCGCAACGCCTGCACGGTTTCCCGCACGTCATGGGCGCGAATCACATGAGCGCCTTGCCAAGCTGCAATCACCGCCGCCGCCAAACTGCCGGCCAACCGTTCGCCCACCGGCGCATTCAGCAACAGGCCAATCATGCTCTTGCGGGAAACCCCTGCCAGAACGCCCGCCGCCATATCGGTAAAGCTGTCTAAATACCGCAGCAGGGACAAATTATGTTCCAGGGTCTTGCCAAAGCCGAAACCAGGATCAACCAGAATCCGCTCGCGGGGGATGCCCGCCGCCATGCACGCCTGCACCCGTTCCGCCAGAAACGCCCGGACTTCGGTCACGACATCGACATAGCGCGGTTCCTGCTGCATGGTCGCCGGTTCTCCCAGCATGTGCATCAGGCAGACCGGCAAACCGCTGGCTGCCGCCGCCTCCAGCGCGCCCGGCTGGCGCAGCGCCCAGACATCGTTAATCAGGCCCGCGCCGGCCCGCGCCGCTTCGCGCATCACTTCCGGTTTGCTGGTGTCCACCGAAATGGGAATCGGCAGTTCCTGCGCCAACCGCTCCACCACCGGCAACACCCGATCCAGTTCCTCCTGAACCGACACCGGCGGAGCGCCCGGACGGGTGGATTCGCCGCCGACATCAATGATCGCTGCGCCTTCCGCGACCATCGCGTCAGCACGGCGCAACGCGGTGTCCAGTAACGTATAACGCCCGCCGTCGGAAAAGGAATCCGGCGTGACGTTCAACACCCCCATGACCGCCGGTTGACGCAAATCCAGGATTTTTCCCGCGCAATTCATCAACATTGTTCAATCGCTCCCAAGAAAAACCCCTCTTCCCCCGGATGGCGGGAAGAGGGGTTGGGTCAAAGCGGATGCGCGATGCGCTCAGTGCTGCTGGGCTGGCCCGCCAATCGGATTTTCACCGCGTCGATCCTTGTCCAGACTGATCGGCGAATTGCCGGTCGGCGGCTCGGCATCGGCGCTGGAATCCGCCGGTTCACGCGGCGGCTTCCCGGCCATGATGTCGTCGATCTGATCAGAATCAATGGTTTCGTATTTAATCAGCGCATCAGCCATGGCGTGCAGTTGGTCGAGATAATCGCGCAGTAACTGCTCGGAACGCTGATAGTTGCGGTCAACCACCGAACGGATTTCCTCGTCGATCACATGCGCGGTTTCGTCGGAAACGTTTTTATGCCGGGTCACGCTGCGGCCCAGAAACACCTCGCCGTCGTCCTCGCTGTAGGTAAGCGGCCCCAAGCGGTCAGACAGGCCCCATTTGGTCACCATATTGCGGGCGATGTCGGTAGCGCGCTCGATGTCGTTCTGCGCCCCGGTGGTGACGAATTCCGCGCCGAAAATAATGGCCTCGGCGATCCGACCGCCGAACAGGCTGGAAATCTGGCTCTCCAGGCGTTGTTTGCTGAAGCTGTAGCGGTCGCCTTCCGGCAGAAACATGGTCACGCCCAGCGCCCGCCCACGCGGGATAATGCTGACCTTGTAAACCGGATCGTGCGAGGGCACCAGCCGCCCGACAATGGCATGACCGGCCTCGTGATAGGCGGTGAGCTTCTTTTCCTCCTCGCTCATCACCATCGACTTGCGCTCGGCGCCCATCATGATCTTGTCCTTGGCCTTC
>JBDHRB010000236.1:0-4660 GCA_039807355.1 Candidatus Competibacteraceae bacterium | reverse complement strand
TTTTTGTTCGTTTGCTGTACTTTTGTTCCGGCTGAAAAATCATTGAATACCCTGCCATCGCCAATGCGTGGCCGTTATAGGCAAGCGTAAAGACCGACACAACAACCATTAAACTGACAGACAATTATCGAAACGACAGGACGACATACAAACTTAACAGCGGACTTTTTTCCGACACGACAGCCCAACGCTTCGTGTTTTATTTTTTTTGCCAACGCACAAAATATTTTAAAATTCAGCCAACCGCACATTGGCACATTTGGTTTTGCCCCAACCACAAAAGCCGACACACAGGCAAAACCAAAAGAGCCAATTTTGCCAACGCACCAAAGACAGAGAATGACATCTATAACAAGGTCAATTTTGACTATCTTAACCGACAAAAAAGCGAATAGAAATTAAGAATGGCGAAAGAAGCAAAAGCAAGAATTAAGATTAATAAACTACTTGAAGAAGTGGGCTGGCGTTTTTTTGACAATGAGCAAGGAAAAGCAAACATCATTTTAGAAAACAACGCTAAACTGACACAAACCCAATTAAATGAACTCGGTGACGACTTTGAAAAAACAACCAATGGGTTCATTGACTATTTGCTACTTGACGACAAAGGTTTTCCTTTCATAGTTTTAGAAGCAAAAAAAGAAGAAGTAAATCCACTATCCGCAAAAGAGCAAGCACGGAAATATGCCCAATCACAAAATTGCCGTTTTATAATTCTATCAAACGGAAACCAACATTATTTTTGGGACTTAGAGAGAGGTAATCCTAATATCATATCTAAATTTCCTTCACCTGAAACAGTTGAAGGTTACACTTCATACAAGCCAAATCCACAATCTTTAATCAATGAAACGGTTAAAGAAGATTACATTGCAATAACTCAAAAACCTGAATACGACAAAGACCCAAGATACTCTGACGACAATCAAAAGAAAGCCTACATTGAAGAAAACAAACTGCGTTTCCTTCGGAAATACCAAGTAAGAGCAATTGAAAGAATACAAGAAGAAGTAAAAGCAGGTAAAGACCGTTTTCTTTTTGAAATGGCGACAGGCACGGGTAAAACTTTGACTTCTGCGGCAGTTATAAAGTTGTTTTTGCGGACAGGAAATGCCAGACGAGTTTTGTTTTTGGTTGACCGTTTAGAGTTGGAAGACCAAGCAGATAAAGCTTTTAAAGAGTATTTGCGAAACGACTACAAATGTTCTATTTACAAAGAGAACAGAGACGATTGGAGAAAATCCGAAATTGTTGTTTCAACCGTTCAATCATTTTTATTTAAGAACAAATACAAAAGACTTTTCGCACCAACAGACTTTGACTTAGTTATTTCAGACGAAGCTCACAGAAGTATTGGAGGTAACAGCCGAGCAGTTTTTGAATATTTTATTGGCTACAAATTAGGTTTAACAGCAACACCGAAAGACTATTTAAAAAAGATTGATGCTGAACAGTTAGGAGAAAAAGACCCCAGAGAATTGGAAAGAAGAATGTTACTTGACACTTACACAACCTTCGGTTGTGAAGATGGCAAACCTACTTTCCAATATAGTTTGTTGCACGGAGTTAAAGATGGTTTCTTGATTAATCCAATTGTAGTTGATGCAAGAACTGAAATAACAACTCAATTGCTTTCAAAAGAGGGTTACAATGTTGCAACCACAAATGAAGATGGAGAAGAAGATGAACAATCTTTTTACCAAAGAGATTTTGAAAAGAAATTTTTTAGCGACAATACAAACAAGATATTTTGCAAAACATTTATTGAAAACGCTTTGCGTGACCCAATTACAAATGAAATTGGAAAATCTATTTTGTTTTGTGTAAGTCAAAATCACGCTTCAAAAATCACTCAAATTCTGAACGAATTTGCCGACCAAAAATTCCCTGGAAAATACAATTCAGATTTTGCAGTTCAAGTAACTTCATTAGTTCAAGATGCTCAACAGTTCACTATAAACTTCACAAACAACAATCTGAATGGTTCGGGCAATTTTAATGCGATGTATAAAACAAGCAAGACAAGGGTTTGTGTAACTGTAGGTATGATGACTACTGGTTATGATTGTCCAGACTTGTTGAATGTTGGTTTGATGCGACCAATTTTTTCTCCAACCGATTTTATTCAAATCAAAGGCAGAGGAACAAGAAAACACAATTTTTTGAAAGAACTTTTAGACAAAGAACTTGCTAAAGAAGTTTTACAACCCGAAAAATTGAAATTCAAACTTTTTGATTTCTTCGCCAATTGCGAATATTTTGAAAAGGAATTTAACTATGATGAAGTTTTAAAACTCCCTGTTAATCCTTCAAAAGGAGATGGTTCGGTCGGTGGTGTTTATGTTACTCACGATGATTACGATAGCACAAATCCCGACCCATTGAAAACAATGGTTGTAAATGAAGTTGGCGTTGAAGGGATGAAAATTGACCGTATGTATTTTGACCAATTTGAAGAAACTGTAAAAGAAGATGCCGAAGTTCAAAAAATGATTGAGCAAAAAGACCTTGACGGAATAGAGCAATATATTCTTCAAAACATTTTTGAGAAACCACAGGAATATTACAATCTCAACAAACTGCGTAATTCAATGAAAGTTGACCGAAGATTAACACTTCGTGAAATCATTGAAAAAATGTTTGGTTACATTCCATACTTCAAAAGCAAAGATGAATTATTAGAGGACGAGTTTGATAAATTTGACACAAGGTATTTGCCTGATGATGCCTATTTCAGTTATGCAAAAAACTTTTTCAAGAGTTACATAACCGACACAGAATTTAGAGAAATAATAGAAAACAAAAAATTTGCATTGCTCAACACCAATCCAAACGGTGATGTTTTCAGAAAATTACCGCCTGAATTAAGGACGATAATTCCTGAATATATAAAAGACAATGTTTCACTTAACCGATTTATGGCTTAACAATATGCTAGACAACGAAACAAAAAGAAGAATAGATACAGCCCGTGATATTTTGGTGGGCAAAGTTCCAGACCCTAAAAGTCAGGTAGAACAGATTACAATTGCCCTCATCTATAAGTTTATGGATGATATGGATAAGGAAGCAGTAGACTTCGGTGGAGAGGCAACATTCTTTACCGATGAATATGAAAAATATGCTTGGACAAAAATTTTTGACCCAAGGGTTGGTGGTCACGAAATGCTTAATCTATACAGTGAAGCCATAGTCAAGTTGAATATAAATCCAAATATTCCGCAACTATTTAGAGATATTTTTAAGAATGCTTATTTACCTTATAGAGACCCAGAAACATTAAAACTATTTTTAAAAACCATTAATGAATTTAAGTATGACCACAGTGAAATGTTGGGCGATGCTTTTGAATACTTACTTTCTGTTTTAGGTTCACAAGGTGATGCAGGACAATTCAGAACACCAAGACACATCATTGATTTTATTGTCCAAATTTTAGAACCTAAAAAAGGTGAAAGCATTTGCGACCCAGCTTGTGGCACAGCAGGATTTTTGATTTCCTCTTATAACTATATTGTTGAACAAAATACAAGAAAATCGAAAGGCGATTTATTAACTCCTGACGATAGAAAAAAAATGATTGAGAATTTTGTTGGTTATGATATTTCTCCTGATATGGTGAGGTTAAGTTTAGTAAATATGTATTTGCACGGATTTACTACCCCAAAAATTTATGAATATGACACATTAACAAGTGAAGAAAAATGGAATGAACACTTTGATGTGTTTATTGCAAACCCTCCATTTATGACACCAAAAGGAGGAATTAAGCCTCATAAAAAATTTACAGTTCAAGCTAAGAAATCAGAAATTCTATTTGTTGATTATATGACTGAACATTTACTTCCAAACGGCAGAGCTGGAATTGTAGTGCCTGATGGAATTGTTGCAAACTCTCCATCAGCCTATAAAAAACTTAGAGAATATTTAATTAACGAAAATATTATATACTCTGTTATTTCGCTTCCATCAGGAATTTTTAGCCCTTATTCAGATGTAAAAACAAGCATTCTTTTATTCGATAAAAAACTAGCAAAGAAATCAGACAAAATTCTTTTTATTGAAGTTAAAGCTGATGGCTTTCAACTTGGTTCTACTAGAAAACCAATCAAAGAAAATGATTTACCTGCCACTTTAGAAATTTTAAAACAATACAAGCAATCATTAATTAATGACGAACAATTCTCTCCGAATATTAATAGCTTGAATTGGCATTTAGTATCAAAAGCATCAATTTTAGAAACGCCTGCAATTAGTTTGTCAGGTAAAAGATATAAAGACGATATACATCTTAATTCTCCTTGGAAAATTGTAAATCTTACGACAGAATATCTTATTGAAAAGAAAGAAAAAGTAAATCAAGAAATCCCAATTGTTTGGTCAGTTTCAAATACTTTAGGTTTTATTCCGTCAAGTGATTATTTTGGAAAACAAGTTGCATCAGACGATATTAAGAATTACAAAAAAATACTTCCGAATTATTTTGCTTACAACCCTGCAAGAATTAATGTTGGTTCAATTTCCTTAAATGAAACCGACAATATTGGCTGTGTTAGCCCAATGTATGTCACATTTAAAACTATATTACCTTCGCCTTTAAGGCGAAGGGTTTGGAGAGTCGGCTATAAGCCGACTTTAGCCTCCGATTATTGAAAATTCA
>JBDHRB010000235.1:0-4672 GCA_039807355.1 Candidatus Competibacteraceae bacterium | reverse complement strand
AGAAAGGGAACCGCGACAAACGCCGCGCCCACGCCGCCGACCACGGTTGCCGTGGCGGTCAGAAAGCGGCGTCTGCCGAGATCGACGGCCTCTACCGTACTCATACGCAGTCTCCTGTTATGGATTTATCGTTGATTATGTGGATGTTGGGCAACCCGAAGAGCGGATAAGGTTTGGCGTCGCCCTGGCGGGCTGGCGACTTCCGGAGCGCGGGTCGGGCAGTCCGCGAACGCTCCTGCACGGAGCCTGATGACTTTCGCGGCACAGCGCAAAATATTACCGCACTGCGGGTATGGGGGTCTACGCGCTTGCGTAGTCAGACCGGATTGTCAATGTCGATAAAGGCAAAGCGCAAGGCGAAGCGTTGCGCCAGATGTGCGCCCAGCGCCTGCACCCCAGCGCGTTCTGTGGCGTGATGTCCGGCGGCGAAGAAGTGCAGGCGGTTTTCCCGGGCGAAATGCACGGTTGGTTCGGAGGCTTCGCCGGTGAGAAAGGCGTCAACCCCTTCGCTGAATGCCGTCTCAATAGAAGATTGCGCCGCGCCGCTGCACCAGGCTAGGCGGCGAATCGGCGCGTCACTGCCGGGGATATGCAGCGGTCGGCGCTGGAGCCGGGTTTCGATCCGTGCGGCGAAATCCGCGCCGCTGACCGGTTCGGCCAGTTCGCCGAGCATGAGCAGCCCCGCTGTTCCAGTGACCGTGATGTCCAGCCGCCCGGCCAGTTGCGCGTTGTTGCCCAGTTCCGGGTGCGCGTCCAGCGGCAGGTGATAGGCGATCAGGCTGATGTCGTGGCGCAGCAGCGCGGCCAGTCGGCGCTGTTTCATGCCGACGATGCGCGGGTCTTCGTTTTTCCAGAACCAGCCGTGATGCACCAGAATGGCGTCGGCGCGTTGCGCAATCGCTGCATCCAGCAGCGCCTGGCAGGCAGTGACGCCGCCGATCAAGGTTTGCACTTCGCCGCGCCCTTCGACCTGCAAGCCGTTCGGGCAATAGTCATTGAAATTCTCGACCGCCAGCAGGCGATTGGTATAGGCGACCAGTTCGCTGAGTTGCATGATTCAGCGTTCCGCCAGAATTTCGCCGAGCGCGGCCAGCAACGCCGCGTTCTGCGCCGGATCGCCGATGGTGATGCGCAGAAATTGCTCGATGCGCGGCTGACGGAAGTGGCGGACGATGATGCGGCGTTCGCGCAAGGCGGCGGCCAACGCGGCGGCGTCGCGCTGCGGGTGGCGGGCAAAAATGAAGTTGGCGGCGGACGGCAGCACCCTAAAACCGAGGTTCTGCAAAGCCGCAACCAGTTCAGCGCGGCTGGCGATCACCGCCTGGCGGGTGCGTTCGAAATGCTCACGATCTGCAAAAGCGGCGGTCGCACCGGCGATAGCCAGCCGATCCAGCGGGTAAGAATTGAAGCTGTTTTTCACCCGCTCCAGCGCCTCGATCAGTTCGGGATGTCCGACCGCCAGCCCGACGCGCAAACCGGCCAGCGAGCGCGATTTGGACAGGGTTTGCACAATCAGCAAATTCGGGTAGCGATCCACCAGGGCCATCGCCGTAGCGCCGCCGAAGTCGATATAGGCTTCATCGACCACAACGACGGAATCCTGATTGCGCTCCAGCAACCACTCCATGTCCGCCAGCGGCAGCAGACAGCCGGTCGGGGCGTTGGGATTGGCGAAGATCACGCCGCCATTCGGGCGCAAATAATCGGCGACGCGCAGGGTAAAGTCTTCGGCCAGCGGAATCGTGATGAAGTCGATGCCGTACAGGCCGCAGTAGACCGGGTAGAAGCTGTAGGTGATGTCCGGGAACAGCAGCGGCGCGGGGTGCTGGAATAGCGCCTGGAAGATGTGCGCCAGCACTTCGTCGGAGCCGTTGCCGACAAAAACTTGCGCCGGAGTCACGCCGTAGTAGTCGGCGATGGTCTGTTTCAGACGCTCGGCGTTGGGGTCCGGGTACAGGCGCAGCGCGTCGGATAGTTCCGCCTGAATCGCTTCCAGCACCCGGGGCGAGGGTGCGTAGGGATTTTCGTTGGTGTTGAGCTTGACCAAGTGGGTCAACTTCGGCTGCTCGCCCGGCACATAGGGTGTGAGCCGATGCACGACGGGACTCCAAAAACGGTTATTCACAGTTGCTCCGTCATCGTTATGATTCGTTAATGCTAACCCCGCTTTGGCGCTGACCGTTTCACGTCCAGCAGGGGCGAGCGCCAAATTGAGCATGGCTAGAAAAAAGCATCTATAATTACATTATTCTGTACACTTTGGAGATCGCCATGAGACACGCCACATTCACCGAAGTGCGCAACCACGCCAAGCAGTATTTCGATAGGGTCGAGTCGGGTGAAGCGGTGCGCGTTCTCCGCAATGGCAAACCGATTGCCGATATCGTTCCGGTTATGGCCGATTTGCCATCCTGGAAACGACGGAAGGCGCAACCCCTGGTGCTGGATGGTGTTTCACTCAGTCGCATGATCCTCGAAGAGCGCGAGGCCGGGCTTGCCGTAAGGAAAAACTGATGCGCGTTTTTTTCGATACCTCAGCCTTCGTCAAACGCTATGTTCGTGAAGCCGGCACCGACGCCATTCTGGAATGGTGCGACCGGGCAACGGAAATCGGGCTTTCCGGCATTGCGCTGGCGGAGATCATTTCCGCCTTTTGTCGGTTGCGCCGGGAAGGTCAAATCACTGATCTGGAATATCAGCAGTTGAAGTCCTTATTGCTGGCCGATATCGAGGACGCCGCGATCTGTGATCTGACTCCGACGGTGTTGGCGCGGGCGGTATCGTGTCTCGAAACGAACGTGCTGCGCGGCATGGACGCCATCCATATTGGCAGCGCGGTGGTTTTGCAAGCCGATGTTTTCGTATCCGCCGACCAGCGACAGCGGAATGCCGCTGCCCGCGCTGGGCTGCGGGTCGAAGCGGTGTAAACCCTCACCAGTCGCACAGAATGGTTACCCGATGCAGTCAATTTTCACGAGTTTGCTGCAAAAATTGATGCGCCGGCCATCCGCAATTCCGCCGAGCGGGCGTGAGCGGTTAATCCTTCGCCTCGCGCCAGAATCGACGCGGTGCGGCCCAGCGTCGCCGCGCCAGCCGGCGAGCAATAAATCAGGCTGGAGCGTTTCTGAAAATCGTAAACGCCCAGCGGCGAGGAAAACCGGGCGGTTCGGGAAGTCGGCAAGACATGATTGGGGCCAGCGCAATAATCGCCCAATGCTTCTGGCGTGTGGCGACCCATAAAAATCGCTCCAGCGTGGCGAATCAGCGGCAACAACGCCTCCGGGTGCTCCACCGATAATTCCAGATGTTCCGGGGCGATAAAATTCACCACCTGCGCCGCGTCTTCCCAGTCCCGCACCTGAATCAGCGCCGCCCGCCGCCGCAACGACGCTTCGATAATCTCCCGCCGCTCCATGCCCGGCAGCAATCGCTCAATGGCTTCCTGAACCTGCTCCAGAAACGCCGCATCCGGGCTGATCAAAATCGGCTGGGCGTCCTCATCGTGTTCCGCCTGGGAAAACAAATCCATGGCAATCCAGTCCGGATCAGTCAGTCCATCGCAGACCACCAGAATTTCCGACGGGCCGGCGATCATGTCGATGCCGACTGCGCCAAACACCTGGCGCTTGGCGGCGGCGACATAGACATTGCCTGGCCCGACAATTTTGTCCACCGCCGGAACCGTCGAAGTGCCATAGGTCAGCGCTGCTACCGCCTGTGCGCCGCCGATGCGGAATACGCGGTCCACACCCGCGACGGCGGCGGCGGCCAACACCAGCTCATTCAGCTCGCCGCCCGGCGTCGGGACCACCATGACCACTTCCGGCACGCCGGCGACCTTGGCCGGAATCGCGTTCATCAGCACCGACGAGGGATAAGCCGCCTTGCCGCCCGGCACATACAGCCCAACCCGATCCAGCGGCGTGACCTGCTGGCCCAGCACGGTGCCGTCGGCTTCGCTGAAGCTCCAGGAATCCTGTTTCTGCCGCTCGGCGTAGCCGCGAATCCGCGCCGCCGCAGCGACCAGCGCATGGTGCTGGGCTGAAGGCAACGCGGCCAAAGCGGTCTGTAAGCGCTCGGCGGGAACTTCCAACTCCGCCGCGCTGGCGACTTCGAGCCGGTCGAAACGGCGCGTGTATTCCAGCAAAGCCTGATCGCCGCGCTGGCGCACCTCGGCGAGAATGTCGCGGACAATGACATTGACGGCTTGATCGGCGACGCCTTCCCAGGCGGTCAACGCCTCCAGGCGCGGCCAAAAATCGGTGTCAGCAGTATTCAGGCGTTGGAGATCGGGCATGAGTCATTCCTAGAAGCGAGCGGCCCCTGCGCAGAGCGGCCAGAGAGAGAATCAGGCGCTGACCGCAGCGGCCATGCGCTCCATAATCGCCTTGATCCGGGCGTGTTTCATCTTCATCGCCGCCTTGTTGATGATCAACCGGGAGCTGATGTCGGCGATGTGTTCCAGCGGGGCCAGACCATTGGCGCGCAGCGTGTTTCCGGTATCGACGACATCCACGATGTAATCAGCCAATCCCACCAGCGGCGCCAGTTCCATGGAACCGTACAGTTTGATGACCTCCACCTGCCGGCCCTGATCGGCAAACCAGCGGCGCGTGGTGTTGGCATACTTGGTAGCGATGCGCGGGCGGCTCAATCGGGGTTGATGGTGAGG
>JBDHRB010000234.1:0-4693 GCA_039807355.1 Candidatus Competibacteraceae bacterium | reverse complement strand
GATCTTCAGCTCGCGGACGATACCGCGCCGGATTCGCCTGATGATCGCCCTGGCCCTGACCTGGGCGGTTTTGCCACTGATTCCCTCCATGCCGATTGTTGAACCGCTCAGTCCCGACGGCTTGCTGGTGACTGCGCAACAGGCGCTGATCGGTCTGAGCATGGGTTTCATCCTGCGCCTGGTGTTCGGCGCGTTGGAGCTGGGCGGACAAGTGATCGCCATGCAGGTCGGCCTGAGCTTCGCCAGTCTGGCCGATCCGCAAAACGGCGCGCAAAGTCCGCTATTGAGCCAGCTTTATAACTTGCTGGGCACGCTGATCTTTCTGGCGTTGAACGGCCATTTGCTGCTGATTCAACTGCTGGTGGACAGCTTCACCGCCCTACCGGTCGCGCCAAGCGGCGCGGATCGGGACTGGCTGTGGGCGCTGGTCATCTGGGGCAACCAGATGTTCGCCGGGGCGGTGCTGGTCGCCCTGCCGGCGATTGCTTCGCTGCTGGTGGTCAATCTGGCCTTTGGCGTGATGGTGCGCGCTGCACCGCAGTTGAACATTTTCGCCGTCGGCTTCCCGATCACCCTGGTGCTTGGGTTGCTGATTATTCTCTACAGTCTGCCGACTCTGCTGTATCAACTCGAACACCTGTTCGCCGAGGCGTTTCGCAGCATCGGTCAACTGGCGGGAGGCAGCGGCTGATGGCGGAAAATGAGGACGGCCAGGAAAAAACCGAAGAAGCGACGCCGCGACGCCGCGAAGAAGCCGCGAAAAAAGGCCAGATCGTCCGCTCCCGCGAGTTGACCACCCTGTCCATGCTGCTGGTCGCCGCCTGCGGATTACTGGTGTTGGGACCGGGCCTGATCGAGGGCCTGGCCGATCAGATGCGCACCGGATTGGCTCTCGATCCGCGCAAAATCACCGATCCGGCGCAAATTCCGGCGGTGCTGGGGCAATTATTCGCCGACTGGGTGTTATTGCTGGCGCCGTTCCTCGGCCTGCTGCTGGTCATCGCTGTGCTGGCACCCTTGGCGCTGGGCGGCTGGACCTTCACCCTGGGTTTCAAATGGGATCGGCTGGACCCGATCAAAGGCATTGGCCGGCTGTTTTCCTGGAACGCGCTGATGGAGTTGTTCAAGGCGCTGATCAAGTTTCTGCTGGTCGGCGGGGTGGCGGTATTCCTGCTTTGGCGCAGCGAAGCGGAATTGCTCCATCTGGGCCGGGAACCGCTGTTACCGGCGCTGGCCCATACCGCGAAAATCCTCGGCTGGATGTTTCTGATCCTAAGCCTGCCGATGCTGTTAATCGCCGGCGTGGATGTACCGTTTCAGATTTTTAATTACATCAAAAACCTGCGCATGACCAAGCAGGAAGTGCGCGATGAGGCGAAAGACACCGAAGGTAAGCCGGAGGTCAAGGCGCGGATTCGCCGTCTGCAAATGGAATTTGCTCAGAAGCGGATGATGGAGAAAGTGCCAACCGCTGATGTGGTGGTCACCAATCCCAGTCACTATGCGGTGGCGCTGGAGTATAAACAGGCGACCATGGCTGCGCCGGTGATCGTCGCCATGGGCGTTGAACAGACCGCCTTGCGCATCCGCGAACTGGCCGCCCGGCATCGGGTGCCGCAAGTGCAGTCGCCGTTGCTGGCCCGCGCCCTTTACTACAATGGCAAACTGGATAAACCGATCCCGAACCCGCTCTACCGCGCCGTCGCCCAGGTGCTGGCCTATCTGTACCGCCTGCGCCAGGAAGACCCGTTCAACCGGGAGCCGATCATCATGGAAGATGTTCCGGTGCCGCCGGATTTGCGCACTGAATAGCAAAGAGTAAAAAAATTCCGATGAATTTAACCGCCACCCTCGGCAGCGCGGTTCGCTCCGGCCTCGGCGCACCGCTGTTGATGGTCATCATCCTGATGATGGTGGTCATCCCCCTGCCGCCGTTCGCCCTCGATGTGCTGTTCACCTTCAATATCGCCCTGTCACTGGTGGTGCTGCTGGCCACCGTATACAGCCAGCGCCCGCTGGATTTCGCAGTTTTTCCCACCGTGCTGCTGGTCACCACTCTGCTGCGGTTGGGACTCAACGTCGCTTCGACCCGGGTGGTGCTGCTCAACGGCCATACCGGCGGAGACGCCGCCGGCAAGGTGATTGAAGCGTTCGGCCATTTCGTGGTCGGCGGCAACTACGCGATTGGCATCGTCGTGTTTGCCATTCTGACCATTATCAATTTCGTGGTGGTGACCAAGGGCGCGGGCCGGGTCTCGGAAGTGACCGCCCGTTTCACTCTGGACGCCATGCCCGGCAAGCAGATGTCGATTGACGCCGACCTCAACGCCGGGGTCATTGATCAGGCGGAAGCGAAACGCCGTCGCGCCGAGGTGGTGCAGGAAGCGGATTTTTACGGCTCGA
This sequence comes from Candidatus Competibacteraceae bacterium, assembly GCA_039807355.1. Lineage (GTDB taxonomy): Bacteria > Pseudomonadota > Gammaproteobacteria > Competibacterales > Competibacteraceae > UBA2383. The sequence goes on along the minus strand of JBDHRB010000234.1, from coordinate 2,290 downwards.
TGGATGGCGCCAGCAAATTCGTGCGCGGCGACGCGATTGCCGGTTTGCTCATTTTGTTCATCAACATGATCGGCGGCATCGCCATTGGTACGTTGCAACACCAGTTACCCTTCGCCGAGGCCGCGCAGTTTTACACCCTGTTGACCATCGGCGACGGTCTGGTCGCGCAGATTCCCGCGCTGCTGCTTTCCACCGCGACGGCGATCCTGGTGACTCGCGCTTCCGGGGCGCAAGACATCGGTCAGCAGGTCACCCAACAACTGTTCGGCAGCCCGCAGGCGCTGGGCGTCACCGCCGGCATCATCGGCCTGCTCGGTCTGATTCCGGGAATGCCCAATCTGGTGTTTCTCAGCCTGTCCGCCGGGGCCGGTTATCTGGCCTGGCGCGTCCATCAGCGTCAGCAGGCCGACACCGCGCCGACTGCCGAGGAAGGCGGTGGAGCCGCTGCTGGGCCGGGCGCGCCGGAAAGCGCCGCTGACACCCGCGAAGTCGGTTGGGATGATGTGCCGCCGCTGGACACCATCGGCATGGAAGTCGGCTATCGACTGATCGCCCTGGTAGACCGCAACCAAAACGGCCAGTTGCTGGCCCGGATCAAGGGCGTGCGCAAGAAGTTGTCCCAAGAGCTGGGCTTTCTGATTCCACCGGTGCATATCCGCGACAACCTCGATCTGGCCCCGACCGCCTACCGGATTACCCTGCTCGGCGTCACCGCTGCCGAAGCCGAGGCGTTTCCCGACCGGCAACTGGCCATCAATCCCGGCCAGGCGCAAAGCAGTTTGCCGGGTATCGCCACACAGGACCCGGCGTTCAAATTGCCTGCCGTCTGGATCGAGCCGAATCTGCGCGAACAGGCCCAGACCCTCGGCTATACGGTGGTTGACGCCAGTACGGTGATCGCCACCCACCTCAATCAAATTCTCCTGAATCACGCCCACGAGCTGCTCGGCCATGAGGAAACCCAGCAGTTGCTGGATCGGCTGGCCAACGCCATGCCGCGCCTGGTTCAAGACCTGGTGCCGAAAACCCTGCCGTTGCGCGTGGTGGTGCGGGTGCTGCAAAACCTGCTGCTGGAGCAAGCGCCGATCCGCGATCTGCGCACCATCGCCGAAACTTTGGCGGAACACGGATCGAGGAGTCAGGACCCTGACGTGTTGACCGCCGCAGTCCGCATCGCCCTGGGGCGGATGATTATTCAGAATATCAATGGCATGGAAGACGAATTGCCGGTCATCACCATCGCTGCCGAGCTGGAACAAATCTTGCTCAGAACGTTGCAAACCGGACGGGACGAACCCGCTCCTTTGGAGCCGGGGCTGGCCGAACGTTTGCACAAGGCGCTGCTGGACACTGCACAGAAGCAGGAACTGGTGGGACAACCGGCGGTGCTGCTGGTGCCTGACGCGATTCGGGTGATGCTGGCGCGCTTTCCCCGCCACGGCATCCCCAACCTCCAGGTGCTGGCCTTCAGCGAGATCCCCGAGGACAAGAAACTCAAGGTCATCGCCACTGTAGGGAAGTAACCGAACCGAGCGCGGCTGGACCGGGGCGCGGAAGCCGCGACAACAGCGGGAAAAAATCCATGAAGATCAAACGACTGTGCGCCGCCAATATCCGTGAAGCTATGCGCAAGATCCGCGAAGAGCTAGGGCCAGAGGCGGTGATCCTGTCCAATCAGCGCACCGCCGCCGGTTTTGAAATCGTCGCGGCCATCGACTATGACGAACAAACCCTGCAAAGTATGCGGCAGCCCCCGGCTGAAGCCGGTGCGCCGCATCGAGACGCAGAAGCTCGCGCCGATGCAGAACCGGGATTGGACGAACCGGCCAAGCAGCCGACGGTTGCCCGCCGTGAAGCATCGCCTCCCCCTGCCGCTGATCTCGCCCCGCCCGAACGCGCTGCGCCATCCCGGCCTGACAAATCCCGGGTGATCTGGGCGCAAGACCCGCTGCTGGTGGAAATGCGCAAGGAAATCCAGGTCATGCATAATCTGCTCGAACAACAACTGGCCAGCCTGGCCTGGGGCGAGCTGGCGCAGCGTCAACCGCATCGCGCCGATTTGTTGAGCCAACTGCTGGATTTCGGCTTCAGTCCCGACCTGTGCCTGCGCCTGGCTGAAGCGGCGGCTGGCGAAAGCGACCCGGATCGCGCCTGGCTGGCCTCCACGTCGTCGGGTTCGGCGTCCGGGAAGAGGAACAGCTCTTGAACGTCGACCGCCTCGCTGGAGGTGACCGGGCTCAAGCACCGTGCGCACTCCCCAGCGAGCCGGACGTCGGCGACGCCGGTGACC
>JBDHRB010000233.1:0-4707 GCA_039807355.1 Candidatus Competibacteraceae bacterium | reverse complement strand
ATTCAGCCCCAAATCCGACTTCATGATCGCCTTTTCAATCGGTCCGACCATGTTCTTTTCCCAAGGCGTCACCAGCAAGGTGCGCGCATCGGCGACGCCAACCGAAGCCACCTGATTGAGCGGCGTGTCATTGCCGTAATAGCTGACCGTAAGGTGATCGAGCAGGCTAGGGTGGGCGCGCCCGGTGCGCAGCTTGGTCAATTCCTGCTTGAGGCTGTCTACGCTTTTGGCCATTCGCTCAGTAGAGTCTTTCTTGATGTCGTCGATCATGGCTGTCATTCCCGCACTACGGTAGTGCCCACGTTCTCGCCGCAGACGATCCGCACCAGGTCGCCGCAGCGGTTAATGTCGAAAACCATCAGCGGCAGGTCATGTTCGCGGCACATGACCAGGGCGGTCGCGTCCATCACCTGTAGCTTGCGCGCCAGCGCTTCGTCGTAGGTCAAGCGGTCATAGCGCGTCGCCTGCGGGTCCTTAAACGGGTCCGCGGAATAAACGCCGTCCACTTTCGTCGCTTTCAGCATCACGTCAGCGCTGATTTCAATCGCCCGCAGGCTGGCGGCGGAATCGGTGGTGAAGAAGGGATTGCCGGTGCCGGCAGCGAAAATCACCACCCGCCCTTTTTCCAGATGGCGCACCGCACGGCGGCGAATGTAGTCCTCGCACACCTGATTGATGCGAATCGCCGACATCACCCGGGTGAACACGCCCAGCCGCTCCAGAGTGTCCTGCATGGCCAACGAGTTCATGACCGTGGCCAACATGCCCATGTGATCGGCGGTGACCCGGTCCATCCCGGCGCGGGCCAAACCGGCCCCCCGAAACAGATTGCCGCCGCCGATCACCATGCCGACTTCCACGCCGAGCTGGCGCACCTGGCGCACCTCGTCAGCCATCCGGGTAATCACCTCGACATCAATGCCGCCGTCACCCGCGCCCATCAGCGCCTCGCCGCTGAGTTTGAGGAGAATGCGCTTGAAGGCTGGACGGAGTTCAGACATCGGGTTGCTGGTCGCCGCGCGCCGCCGCCACCTCAGCAGCGAAATTCTCTGATTTCTTTTCCAGGCCCTCGCCCAACTCAAAGCGTTCAAAGCGAATGGCTTTGGCTTTGCGGGACTGGAGCAGTTTTTCAACGCTCTGATCGGGGTCCTTGACGAAGGGCTGACCGACCAGGGTGACTTCCTCCAGATATTTGCGCAACCGGCCCTCGACCATTTTTTCGATGATATTGGCCGGCTTGCCGCTAGACGCCGCCTGGGCCATGAAGATGTCTTTTTCCCGGGCCAGATAGTCGGCGGGCACCTGCTCGGCGCTGACGCACAAAGGCCGACTGGCGGCTACATGCATGGCGATGTCCTTGGCTAGTTCGGCGTCGCCGCCCTCCAACTCGACCAACACGCCGATGCGCGTCCCATGCAGGTAACTGCCCAGCACGCCGCTGGCTGTCGCCAGCCGGGCGAAACGGCGCACGTTGATGTTTTCGCCGATCTTGGCGATGCAGTCGCGCCGGTTCTGTTCAACGCTCTGGCCGTTGGGCATATTCGCCGCCAGCAGCGCGTCCAAATCCGCCAGTTCGTTCTCTACCGCGACCCCGGCCACTGCATCGGCGAACGCCCGGAAATCGTCATTCTTGGTGACAAAATCGGTTTCGCAATTCACCTCGACCATGGCGATTGCGCCATTGGCCTGCCGCACCACAATCAGACCCTCCGCAGCGATGCGGCTGGCTTTCTTGTCGGCCTTGGCCTGACCCGCCTTGCGCATCAGATCGACCGCCGCTTCGATATCACCGCCGGTTTCCTGCAAAGCCCGCTTGCACTCCATCATCCCCGAACCTGTGCGCTCGCGCAGTTCCTTGACCAGCGCCGCCGTGATTTCCGCCATGCTCATCTACCTCTGAAAAACAATCATCAAATGGGTCTGCAAATTCAACAGCTTCATCAAAAAGGCTCGCGGGCGTTCAAGCGCGCGAGCCTTCCTGGAATGCAGCGCGCCTCCGGGAACGTTAAACGTTCGCGCCAGACGGCAGCGCCTCTTCGGGAATTTCGACGAATTCTTCCTCACGGCCGCGCCCGCTGGACAAAACGGCGCGTCCTTCCAGCACCGCTTCGGCCACGCCGCCGACATACAACTGAATGGCGCGAATCGCGTCGTCGTTGCCGGGAATGACGTAGTTCACGCCATCTGGCGAATTATTCGTGTCCACCACGCCAATCACCGGAATCCCCAGTTTGTTGGCTTCCTGGACGGCGATGCGCTCATGGCCGACGTCGATGACAAACAGCGCGTCCGGCAGGCTGGACATGTCCTTGATGCCGCCCAGACTGCGCTCCAGCTTGTCCATCTCGCGGCGCAGGCCGATCACTTCCTTCTTGGACAGGCGGTCAAAGGTGCCGTCCTGGGCCATCAGCTCCAGGTCCTTGAGGCGCTTGATCGACTGACGCACCGTCTTGAAGTTGGTGAGCATCCCGCCCAGCCAGCGGTGGTTGACATAGGGCATACCGCTGCGAATCGCGGCTTCGGCGGCGGCTTCGCGGGCCGAACGCTTGGTGCCGACTAACAGCACCTTGCCGCCCTTGGACGCCAGCCGCCCGATGAAATTCAGCGATTCGAGATACAGCGGCAGGGTTTTTTCCAGATTGATGATATGAATCTTGCTGCGCGCCCCGAAAATATACGGGGCCATCTTGGGATTCCAGTAGCGGGTCTGGTGGCCGAAATGCACGCCGGCCTCCAGCATCTGGCGCATGGAAACAGTCGCCATTGCTGAGGGTTCTCCTTGAGGAAATTCAGGGTTGAGCCTCCACCCGCCCCGGACAGCGACCCCGACTTCGGGCACCCGGCCGCCCGTGCCGACGGATGTGAGAATTATTCCGATTCGCCCCCGTCTATAGGGGAAACGAATCTATCGTTTGCCTAAAAGGCGGGCGCTTTATACCATGGATTGTTCAGGAAAACCAAACGAACCGCCGTTTGCAGGAAGCGGTCGGGGTTTTCCGCAATGACCGTCATCGCCAACCTGAAAACCCGCTACCCCGTATTGCCGTCACCCAGCGACTGAGCGTCCTGAACAGACCTGAAACCGCCCATGCGCCACCGCGACCCGAGCCGACAGACCGAAACCATGTTCCAGAATCCGACCCTGCGCCCTCTGAAAATCACCTATAAAACCCCGGACGAAATCGAGAAAATGCGGGTGGCGGGCCGCCTGGCCGCTGAAGTCCTGGATATGATCGCCCCCTATGTGCAGGAAGGCGTCACCACGGAAGAACTGGATCGAATTTGTCATGACTACATGGTCAACGTCCAGAAGGTCATCCCCGCCCCGCTCAACTATCGCGGCTTTCCCAAATCGATCTGCACCTCGGTCAACCATGTGGTCTGTCATGGCATCCCCGGCCCGAAAAGGCTGAAAAAGGGCGATGTGGTCAATCTCGACATCACCGTGATCAAGGATGGCTTCCACGGCGACACCAGCCGGATGTTCCAGATCGGTACGCCGCCGCTCGCCGCGCAACGGGTCTGCCAGGTCGCCTATGAATGTCTGTGCATCGGCATTCGCACGGTGCGCCCCGGCCTGCATTTAGGCGACATCGGCCACGCCATTCAAAAACACGCCGAGGCGCAACATTGTTCGGTGGTGCGCGAATACTGCGGCCATGGCATTGGCCGGGATTTCCACGAGGACCCGCAGGTGCTGCACTATGGCAAGCCCGGCGACGGCGTGCTGCTGGTTCCGAACATGACCTTCACCATCGAACCGATGATTAACGCCGGCAAGCGCCATGTAAAGCGCCTGCCCGACAACTGGACGGTGGTGACCAAGGATCACAGCATTTCTGCGCAGTGGGAGCATACGGTGCTGGTCACTGAAACCGGTTATGAAATTCTCACCCTCAGTCCCGGCGCAACCCTTTGAAGCGCCTCGCTTACGCCTTCATGTCCGGCCCAACCCTCCTGGAAAATGACTCAGCGTGGCGTCCAGAGGCGCTGTTCGACGCGGCGGCTTTTGAACGCGATCTGGCCGCCAGCGCCAGCCCCATCACCCCGTTCCGCGCCCGGTTGAAAAACAGCGACGCCCGGCTCAAAGAGCTGTTCCAGCAGGGCGTTCCCGCCTATCAACTGGTGCTGGCGCGCGCCCGGTTGATGGACGAGTTGCTGCAACGCGCCTGGCGGCGGTTTTTCAGCGCCGATGCGCTGGATTTGGCCTTGGTCGCGGTGGGCGGTTATGGGCGCGGCGAGCTGCATCCCGGTTCGGATGTGGACATCATGATTCTGCTCGGCGACCGGGCGCTGGAGGTTCACCGCTCGGCGCTGGAGGATTTGCTGACCTTTCTGTGGGACATCGGCCTGGAAGTCGGCCACAGCGTGCGCACCGTCGAAGATTGCGCCCGCGAAGGGGCCGCCGACATCACCATCGCCACCAGTCTGATGGAAGCGCGGTTGTTGACCGGCTCGGCGACGCTGTTTGAGCAGATGCGCGCTGTCACCGGCCCGGACCGCATCTGGCCGGACGCGGCTTTTTTCGAATACAAACAGCAGGAACGCACCCAGCGTTGCCGCCGCTATAACGAAACCGCTTTCAACCTCGAACCGAACATCAAGGAAGGTCCCGGCGGCCTGCGTGATTTGCAAATGATCGGCTGGGTGGCCAAGCGCCATTTCGGGGCCAGCACCCTGCACGAACTGGTCAGTCATGGCTTCCTC
>JBDHRB010000232.1:0-4740 GCA_039807355.1 Candidatus Competibacteraceae bacterium | reverse complement strand
CGTTATAACCCTCCAGCAAAAACAGCGTTCCGGCGATGCTCCAGTCCGACCAGGCGTCGATATGGCGCAGTTGCAAAGCGTCGCTGGCGCTGTCTTCCCAGCGAAAGGGCGGCTCGCCGTTCGCCGGTCGTTCGGCGGGCAGATGCTGGGTGCGTTCGGTGAGCGGATCGCCATTGTGCAGATGTACGGTGAAATCGCCGTCGCTCTCGGCCTGATGCAGCGCCGCCACTACAAACCAGGGGATATTGAGCGGTTCGCCGACTTTCTTGTAGCGGTTACGCTCCGCCCACGTCGCTTCAACCCGCGCCTCGACATGCGCCGCCCATTCGTCGCGGATCACGCAGGCGGTAAAAAGGCGCAAATAGTCATCCTGCAATTCCGGGGTCAAGGTGACGCGACTCATGAGAACTCCCACAGGTTGAGCGGCGCAAAGCGCCGGCAAAATTGGCGAACCGGTGCGCGGCAAGGAGGGTCCGGGCGGACAGAAAAGCCCCACTGCTCAAACGGTCCATTCATGCACCGGTGCTCCGCTGCGTTGCCGTTCCAGATAAGCCTGAGTCAGCGCCGCCCAGTCCGCGCCGTAGCGGGCGAGAAAGCGCCGTTGCCAGTCTGCGCCGTTGCGCCCGCTGCGTACCCGCGCCGCAATGATGCGCAGATAGTCGGTCACATCGGCGGCATCCAGTTCCAGAGCCAGTAAGTGGCGCTGCGCCAGCGGCAATAATTCGTCCAGCACCCAGTGCTGCATGAGTTGACGCCGACCGTTGAACCCGACGATCTCGGCGCGTAATCCATGCCGCGCCGCCGCGTAGAAATTGGCCCGGCATTGAGCAAAATCCAGCGTCAGCGCCGGTTGCGCGTCAGCCAGGGCGTGTACCAGTCCGTAATAAAATGCCGCGTTGGCGATGGTATCCGCCAGGCTGGGGCCGGCGGGCATGACCCGATGTTCGATGCGCAGATGCGGGGTTCCGTCAGCGGCGAAGCCGATTAACGGGCGATTCCAGCGCCAGATCGTGCCGTTATGCAGGCGCAGATGCGCCAGGCGCTCCAGCGGTTCCGCGCTGCAATCGACCGGCAATAATGGCGGGTAGCCGGTCAGATTCTCGGTGAACAACTCCAGCAACGACTCGCGCACATAGCCGCTGCCAAAGGTCACGCGCTGACAGGTGGGATTATCCGCATGTTCGCCGCCGTACAGGGCGACGCCTTGTTCAAACAGCGGAATCCGGGTTTCCTCCCACAACAGCTTGCCGAACAGCAGCGGCGAGTTGGCGGCGACCGCCACGCTGGGCGCGGACGCCAGCAGGGCGGCGTTGAAGAAGGCCGCCGCCTGGTCGATGGTCACCTGCAAATGGGTTTGAAACGAGGTGGTCGCTGCTTCCAGCATCACGTCATGATGGGTCAGATGCAGGGTTTGTGCGCCGTGAATGGACAAACGCATGGGCCGCCCGCGCCGCCGGTGCAGAATCTGTTCGTTGATCGCCCGGTAACGCTGCTGGCTGGACATGTTGTCCGGGATCAAGTCGGCATCGCGCAAGGTGGGCAGAATGCCGATTAACGCCACGGTCGCGTCCAGCCCGGCGGCGACCTGCTGGCAGCGCCGCCACAAATCCTCCAGGTGCGTGCGCATCCGCCGCAGCGCATCGCCGCGCAACGCCAGCGGCGGGGTGTTCAGTTCGATGTTGAATACGCTCAGTTCCGGGACGACCAGCGGATCGTTGATCTGTTGCAAGAACGGCGCATTCACCGGCGCGGGCCGGCCCTGACCATCCACCAGCCAGGCCTCAATCTCAAAACCGCCCACGCCGTGATCCGGCGCAAATCGGCCCTGGCGCAGCCAGTCGGACAGCAGGGCGGTTTCTGCGCACAAATGCTTTTGAAAACGCTGAAAATCCTGGGGCGTGAAAGTAGCGCGGGAAATTTCCTGGCCCATGGCGGCGCTCTCTGGATCGCGGCTATTGTGCAAATTCAAACTATAGTCGGCGGCGCTGATCGCGCAGCGCAAAACCGCATAACGGGATTTCCAGATTCCGGGTCAGGGCGATGGCTTGAAACCGCTCGCCCATTTCGCCGGGCAGGGTCAGGCGCTTGACCTGACCGGCCTGCTGCAAAATCCGGGTGGACGGTAAAGCGCCCGTGCGCTCCTCGTCCTCGGCCAGCAGCTCGACTAATCCGCAGCCGAACAGAAAATAATTTTGCGTCGTATAACCGGCCACGGTCAGCCCAGCCGCCTGGGCGGCGTCGGCGACGGCGGTGAAATCGACGTTGGCAGTAATGTCTTGCAGGCCCGGCAGGATGAACGGATCGTCATGGGCGCGGTGGCGATAGTGGCAAAGCAGGGTGCCGGCGGCGCGTTCCGGGTGATAGTACTCGCGGCGCGGATAGCCATAGTCGATGAACAGCAGCGCCCCGGCGCTCAACGGTTCGGCAACGGCGGCCAGCCATTCGTTCAGGTGCGGAACGTATTCCGAGGTGTAGCCGTGCGCCAGCCGCCAGCCGAGGTCGGCTTCGATCCGGGCCACCGCCTCAGTGACTGCCGAGTCCTCCGCGCCCTCGACCCAGATTAGGCGGTTTTCCTCGGCGCTCACCGCCAGCCGGCGCGGCCCTTGAGCGGTGATGCGAAAGCGTTCGACCGGCAGCGCATCCAGCACTTCGTTGCCGAGAATCACCCCGCGAAAACCGGATTCGGGCAAGGCGTCGAGCCAGACCACCCGCTCGATCAGCGCCGGACAGCGTTCAACCAAAGTCTGGCGCTGCCGCTCCCGCAGATCACCGCTCCGTTCCAGAATGGCGTATTGATCGGGCAGGGCCTGCATCGCCTGCAATTCCGCGAGCAGGTCTGCGGCCATGATCCCGGTTCCCGCGCCGAGTTCCAGGAGGGTTCCGCCGCCGAGAGCGTTGAGAAGCTGCTGACACTGCCGGGCCAGACAGCGCGAGAACAGCGGTGAAAGTTCCGGCGCGGTGATGAAATCGCCGCCAGAGCCGAATTTGTGGGTTCCAGCGCAGTAATAGCCCAGCCCCGGCGCGTACAGGGCCTGTTCCATAAAGCGGGCGAAGGAGATCGCGCCGTGGGCGGCGATTTCAGCGCGGATCACTGCGAGTAACCGGGCGCTGTGCGTCGCGGCTGCCGCATCCGGAGCCGGCAAGGTTTTCAGCCAATCCATCGTTTGAGTCCTGTTGAGTCACGCGAAAGATGAGGACGCGGTTTTAACATGATCCGGGTTAGGCAAATCAGTTAAAATCAGCGCGCAACCCGCCCCGAGAAAACGGGAAAGCGGCCTGTCGATGTAACGCCCGCTCTGGAACGCTCGCCGCCCTGTGAAAAGATCGCTCATCTTGCTCCTCCTCTCCGTGTTTCTAGCGCCGCAGGCTCAGGCCCAGGCTCAGGCCCAGACCCCGCCGCCAAGTCCCGCGCCGGGCGCAACTTACGTCAGCGACCAGTTGGAAGCGCCGTTGCGGGCTGGCGCTTCTAACCGCTACAAAGTGATCGGTTCGGTGCGCAACGGTGCGCCGGTGCAAGTGCTCAAGGTCGATTCGGCTAAAGGCTACACCCAGATTCGCACCGCGTCTGGAACCAAGGGCTGGATTCAGAGTGACCAGCTCACCGCCACCCCAGGCAGCCAGCAACAACTGGCCGAGGTTCGTCAGCAGTTGGAGCGTTTGCAAAACCAGCACGCGGAACTGAAACAACACATGGACAGCGCCGCCAGCCGACCGGAAGGCGAAGGACTGAATTACCCGCAACTCTACGAGGAAGCGCTGCGCCTGCGCCAGCAACTGGCCCAATACCGTAAGGTGGCCGCCGACACGGTGGCGCTGGATGAACGCAACCGGATTTTGCAAGAGCGGGTGGTGACTCTGGAGCGCGAGTTGCAAGTGGTGCAACAGGAAAATCAGGCGCTGCGCGATGATCATGATAACATCCGCTTTTTGATCAGCGTCCTGCTGCTGGGCGCGGCCTTGCTGGCGGCGGTGTTGACGCCGAAGATTCGTGAGCAGCGCCGCGCCCAATGGAGCCGCTTGTAAAGCGTCGGCGCTCGATGCGCACGCCAGCGGCGCTGGCTCCGCTGGGAACGCCGGGCTTGCGCAGGGTCAGGCGCAGCCAGGGCACGGTGAAGCGTTGCATCAGCAATTCGGCCATGCCTTCAGCCAGCGTTTCCACCAGTTGCGCCTGGCTGGCCGCGGCGAACTCATGCAGGGTTTGCGCGATCACCTGATAATCGAGCGTATGCTCCAGGCGGTCGGTCGCCGCCGCCGGGAGCAGGTCGGCGCCCAGCTCCAGATCAAGCTGCAAAGTCTGCGGGCGGTCGCGTTCCCAGGGATGAACGCCAATGATCGTTTCAATCTGCAACGCATCAATGAAAATAATATCCATGACGGTTTTCCGGGCGATGATTTTTCTAATTCAGAGGCCAACGCAGCAACCTGATCCGGCGCTGCTTTCGACATTCTAAAGCGTTTGGCGGCACTCTCCATGCTCATGACTCTTTTCAGCATCTTCGGCTATCTGGCCGGTTCGATTTCCACCGCCATTCTGGTCTGTCGGGCGCTCGGCCTGCCGGACCCGCGCAGCGAAGGTTCGCGCAATCCCGGCGCTACCAACGTATTGCGCTTTGGCGGCAAGAAAGCGGCGGCGATGACGCTGGCCGGCGATTTTCTCAAGGGCCTGCTCCCGGTATTGCTGGCGCGGCTGGCCGGGCTGGACGACATCGGGTTGGCCTTGACCGGGCTGGCGGCGTTTCT
>JBDHRB010000231.1:0-4746 GCA_039807355.1 Candidatus Competibacteraceae bacterium | reverse complement strand
TTTTCAAACTTTCGGTGGCGGGCAGCACCCGGGGGTCCAAGCCGGCGTAGCGCGGATCGCGGGACGGATGACGTTCATCGTTGGCATCCAGCGCCGGCGGCGGAATGTCGAAACTGCGCCGCCAAACCTTGACTTGTTCCTCACCGTGCTTGGCGGCGGTTTCTGACTTATTCAGGCCGGCCAGCGCCCCATAATGACGTTCGTTCAGCCGCCAGCTCCGATGCACCGGAATCCATGCCTGGTCGAGTTCGTCGAGTACGGTCCATAACGTGTGGATAGCGCGCTTCAGTACCGAGGTGTGCGCGACATCAAAGCTATAGCCTTCTTTCTTCAAAGTTTGGCCGGCTTTTTTCGCTTCTTCGCGGCCCTTGTCGGATAAATCCACATCCACCCAACCGGTAAAACGGTTTTCCATGTTCCACTGGCTTTCGCCGTGGCGAATCAGCACGAGCTTGTACATTACTCAATGGCCTCCTGGTTTTAGGATCATGGTTGTCGGGAGATCGGGTTTAGTGCGGGAAAAGGTTGGAGTTGCGCCATGACGGAATTTCGCCTTATTCCTAACAACGATAATACGCCCGGCATGCCGGTTTCGCCAGTTGCTTGCCATTGGAATGCCGATCAAGGATCGCTGCGCTTCTCAAGATCGCCCGGTTTCGGTTATGCTGATCATCCTGCCTACTGGGAAAAGTTGCTGCATTGATAACACCTGATCAAGGCGCGGGTATGCAGTGGGATGCGGCTGACAGCCCGCTGGAATTTTTGATGACCCGCGATGAAGACATCCAGCAAGCGTCCTACGCTCTGAAAGCTATGTCGCACCCGTTGCGTCTGAAAATCCTTTGCACTTTGGGCGAGCGGGAAGTCAGCGTCCAGGACATCGTTGACCATGTAGGCACCTCCCAGAGCAATATTTCCCAGCATTTGGCCATTCTGCGCGACAAGGGCATTCTCACCTGCCGCCGCGACGCCAACCGGGTCTATTACCGGGTCGGGGATGCCCGGACGCTGCGGTTCATCAGCATGATGCGCACGCTGTTTTGCGCCCGCCATGCCTGAAACCGGCGCGTCCGGCCCGCGCCCGCTGCATTGCTGACTTCACAACGCTAATCAATTTGAGGTTTTTTTGATGAATAGCGAACGCATCATTCGCATCATGGCCGGGTCTTTTGTTTTGCTTTCGTTGTTGTTCGGAGCGCCGGCCAGCCCGCTCTATCACAGTAGCTACTGGTTATGGCTGACGGTTTTCGTTGGGTTCAACTTGCTGCAAAGCGGTTTTACCCGGTTTTGCCCAGCCGAGCAGATTTTGTGGAAACTGGGCGTGAGCAGCGGCAATGCGCAGAGCGAAGAGCGTTCGACCGGAAGCGTCCGGCCTTGACCGTGTTTGTCGCACTTAAAGCCGGCGCTTCTTTTGGAGAATCCAGTTGACATCCTCCCCGCCCCAAAGGACGGGGATTCCTGACTTCACAATCAGGGTTTTCTGCTTCACTGAGGATTGCCCAGAGGAGTTTAGGCTTGGTTTTCGCCGATTCGATTCCCCGGAGTGGGGAGTCTTACGCGGTTTGAACCGCAGCCGGAAACTCCCCCAGGTCTCACATCCTCTCCACAGACTTCACATCCCGCCAGCCCGGCGGTAGGTCTTGAATAGGAGACACTGGTGATGTTACCGAAAAGAGCGGCGCTGAAACAGTCCCCGCGAGGGGGACTGCCGCGCCGTCCGCTATCCCTCCCCGCCCTAAAGGGCGAGGTTTCTCGCGGAAAAGCCTGATGAATACATCGGAAATCACACCCCTACGCTTTCCCTATGGCATCGCCGATTTTGCAAAGATTCAGGAAAATAATTATTTCTACGTTGACCGCACTGACCGAATCCGCTTGATTGAACAAGCTGGTGAGCACTTATTGGAACGGCTGTATGGCCCCAAACTCAAGCTGCGCACGCACGCGGTGGTGTGCATCGGTCTGGAGCGGCTGGTGTGGTGATGGTGATGAATCATACCGCGCTCAAAAATTCACCCAAGTGCCGCCGGCGCAACCCTGCCGGTTGGTCCAGCCATCGCGGTTGCCGTTCAGCCAGGGACGCCGCGCTTGACCGTCACGGGGTTGATCGCCGCTATCGCCGCCTTGCAGGCGCGTCCCGCTATCGGCGTTGTTTATCCAGTGACCGCCGCTGCCGCTGCTGTTCAACCACGGACCATCAGCGCGGCAATCATTCCAATTCACCGCCCGCGCCGGGTCAGTGGTGATCATCCCGCCGCCCAGGACGCCGAGCATGACGACGTGCGACCATTTGCCCAGGCTGCGCAGAAAATCACGGCGTTTCTGCCGCATTTGCGGCGTTAAAACCTTCGCTTGCATCGCGTTGACCTCCGCCCCGATCACCAGGTGACTGGATTGCGCCGCTGGCGCTGCTGTTGCTGTTGTTGTTGTTGTTGAACCGACTGCGCTTGCTGTTTCTGTAACTGCTGTTGCAGAGAATGCTGGTAAGTATTTTGATGTTCGCGCAATTTCCCCAAGTCTTGGCGCAGCGTCTCCTGAGCGGCGTGGTAAAACTCCACGGCTTTTTTCAATTGATCCAAATCGCTGGATAAAGTCTGCACCTGGGTTTTTAACTCCAGCAGTTCCGGGCGAAGTTGGGTCAGGGCCTGCTGAACGGCTTGATCCTGCCGCCAGAGATGCCAAAGATAGCCATTGCTGATCAAACTCAAGATGATCAGCAGCCCGCCCAACACCGCCAGCATCGTGTTCAACCCAGACCGGGTTTGAGGAGCGGGAGCAACCGGCGCCGGGTTGGCGCGATCAGGATTTGGGTCTGTCAACTCAAGACCTTCCCATGAGCAGAAGAACATCCGCCCGCGTTCGCCACGGGCGGAATCTATCAACGCCGGACTAACCGGCCAAGCGCCGAAAAATCAGAGTGGCGTTAGTGCCGCCAAAACCGAAGCTGTTGGACATCACCACGTTCAACTCGGCATGGTCCACCCGCTCGCGGACGATAGGCAGTCCTTGCGCCGCCGGATCGAGGGTTTCAATGTTGGCTGAAGCGGCAATAAAGCGATTTTCCATCATCAGCAGCGAATAAATCGCTTCATGGACCCCCGCTGCGCCCAGCGCATGACCGGTCAAGGACTTGGTGGCGCTGATCGGCGGGATGCGCTGGCCGAACACTTCGCGGATTGCCTCCAGCTCCTTGATGTCGCCCGCCGGGGTGCTGGTGCCGTGGGTGTTGATGTAATCCACCGGCTCAGTCACCCCTTCCAGGGCCTGTTTCATGCAGCGCAGCGCGCCTTCGCCAGAGGGTTGCACCATGTCCAGCCCGTCGGAGGTTGCGCCATAGCCGATCAGTTCGGCATAAATGCGCGCCCCGCGCCGCCGGGCGTGTTCCAGTTCCTCCAGCACCACCAGACCGCCGCCGCCGGAAATGACAAAACCGTCGCGGTTGGCGTCATAGGGCCGCGAAGCGGTCTGCGGCGCAGCGTTGTATTTTGTGGACAACGCGCCCATGGCGTCGAACAGGTGGGTCAAGCTCCAATGCACTTCCTCGCCGCCGCCGGCAAACACGATGTCCTGCTTGTTCCACTGAATCAGTTCTGCGCCGTGACCGATGCAGTGGGCGCTGGTGGCGCAGGCCGAGCTGAGACTGTAATTAACGCCCTTGATCTTGAACGGCGTTGCCAGGCACGCGGTAGTGGTGCTGCTCATGGTGCGCGGCACCATGTACGGCCCGACCCGCTTCAGACCCTTGTTGCGCAGCAGATCAGCGGCCTCGACGATGTTTTGCGGACTGCCGCCGCCGCTGCCGGTAATCAAGCCGGTGCGCGGATTCGACACCTCTGCATCGGGCAGTTGCGCGTCGGCAATGGCCTCGCGCATGGCCAGATAGTTGTACGCTGCCGCATCGCCCATAAAACGCAGCACTTTGCGGTCGATCAGCGCCGCCAGGTCAGCCCGGATCGGGCCGCGCACCTGGGAGCGCAACCCCATCGCTTGATAATCTTCCGCGTACTCCAGACCGCTGCGGCCTTGTTGTAAGGATTCCAGCACTTCCCGGCGGTCGTTGCCGATGCTGGACACGATACCGATACCGGTGACTACAACCCGTCTCATGAGCAATCCCTCAAAAACCATCAGTCGAGGTGAACAGACCGACCCGCAGATCCTTGCCGGTGTAAATGGTCCGGCCATCGACCTCCAGAGTCGCATCCGCAATACCCATCACCAGCTTGCGCAGAATGACCCGCTTCATGTGAATGTGATAGGTGAGTTTTCGGGCTTCAGGACGCACCTGCCCGGTGAACTTGACTTCGCCGCAACCCAGCGCCCGTCCCCGGCCAGGCCCGCCCATCCAGCCCAGAAAAAATCCCACCAGTTGCCACATCGCGTCCAGGCCCAGGCAGCCCGGCATCACCGGATTGCCGATGAAATGGCAGGGGAAGAACCACAGGTCAGGGTGAATATCCAGTTCCGCGACAATCTCGCCTTTTCCGTATTGACCGCCCTCCGAGCCGATATGAACGATGCGGTCCACCATCAACATGTTCGGCAAGGGCAACTGGGCATTGCCGGGACCGAACAATTCGCCTCGGGCGCAGGCGAGCAATTCTTCGCGGGTGTAGCTGGATTGTTTGTTCACGAACGTGAATACCTGGAAAATTCGGTTAGGAATGGAATTGAGTTGGAAACCTGAAATTATAGGTTTTTTTTTCGACCGTTGGCGAAGGAGTTTTCATCCTGCGCCGGACATCA
>JBDHRB010000230.1:0-4747 GCA_039807355.1 Candidatus Competibacteraceae bacterium | reverse complement strand
GTTTGGGCAATTCATCGTGGCGCTGTTTCAGCAGCACGTCGATATTGGACCAGGCCATGCCGACGTTATGCTTAAGATTCACCAGACGGTTGTAAAGGATGATTCCATACAAAATCAGCAGCACGACAGCGATGCACAGAAAAATGGCGAATGGAGACATGGCGATCACCACGGTCTGATAACAAGCGGCAAGTATAAGGCGAAATCAAAATGCTTTTGTGGTTTAAAGGGTTGCTCATTGGATTGGCTATTGCAGCGCCGGTCGGGCCGATTGGCCTGTTGTGCATTCAGCGCACCTTGACTCGCGGGCGCTGTTCCGGGGTGCTGTCCGGGCTGGGCGCAGCCAGCGCCGACGCCCTGTATGGCGGCATCGCCGGCTTCGGGCTGACCGCGCTGGCTGGGGCGTTGCTGGCCTGGCGGACTGAATTGCAGATCGGCGGCGGGCTATTTTTGCTTTATCTGGGCTGGCAAACCGGGCGCACGCCGCCGGCGGTTGAACCGGCCTCGGCGTCACCCAGCCGCGTTGGGCTGGTCGGCGATTATCTGTCCACGCTGGCGCTGACTGCGACCAACCCGGTGACCATTCTGGCGTTTCTGGGCATTTTCGCCGGGCTGGGCCTGGCCGCTGAAGGCCGCGATCTCTGGGCCGCCGCACAACTGGTGCTGGGCGTATTCAGCGGATCGTTACTCTGGTGGCTGCTGCTGGCGGGCGGGGTCGGCGCGTTACGCGGACGCTTGACCCCCGGCGTATTGCGCTGGATGAACCGGATATCCGGGGGACTGATCGCCGCTTTTGGCGGCTGGGCATTGTTCAGCGCCCTGCGCGGTTGACCGGTGATTGCGCCTTCAACCAGCCTCATGCATCGCCCGATGCCGTTCTTTCAAGCGCCGGTAGTTCTGCGCTGAATATTCCAGAAATTCCAGTTCCCGGTCATTCAGCCGCCGAACCGGTTTGACCGGACTGCCAACGTAGAGAAACCCGCTGTCCAGCACCTTGCCGGGCGGGACCACGCTGCCAGCGCCAATCGTCACCCGCGAGCGCACCACCGCCTTGTCCATGACAATCGCGCCCATGCCGATCAGGCAGAAATCCTCAATCGTGCAGGCGTGCAGAATCACTTTATGGCCGACCGTCACGTCATTGCCGATCCGGGTCGGCTGGCCGCCGGGACAAAAGCGGCTGTCGTGGGTGACGTGAATGATCGTTCCATCCTGAATGCTGCTGCGCTCGCCGATGCGGATGCTTTGAATATCGCCGCGAATCACGCTCATCGGCCAGACGGAACTGTCCTGACCGATTTCGACATCGCCAATAATCAAGGCGGTTGCATCGACATAGGCGCTTGGGTGAATGCGCGGGGCGTGTTGCTCAAAGGGACGAAGAGCCATGGGGCGATCCTGAAGGTCACGGGTTCTGCGCGTCACGATAGCATTTTTCCATCCTGAGTGAGAGCGAGTGAGAGTTTTTGAGAGCAAACGCCGCTTGTATCTCGCTAGGATTTTGTGCGGCGTCGGGCGGGAGGTCGATTAAACCGCTGTTCCCGCACCGATGTATGAATCGTATCCATCCTCAAGAGGCTCTCGCCATGTTCCGTCTTAGCCCCATCACCTTCGTCCAACGGAGCGCGCTCCCGCTGACGCTGTTTTGCGCGATAGGCAGCCCCGCCGCCAGCGCCGCTACCGCCGGGTTGTGTCACTATCTGACCAATACCACGATTCAGAATGTCACCGGGCATGACTTGCAACTCTCCAGCCAAAACGCAACCGGCAATTTTAGTATCCAGCCTTCCATACCCACGACCTGGGTTTTAGCTACGGGCGGCGTAACCGGGTTCTCGCAAACCTGGGGGAAAAACAGTCAACATGACATGGGTGGACAACTGGTCTTTCAGATCAATGATGGTCAGACCAAGCCGCAATTTCAGCTTAGTTATTGGAGCGGCGTTGGTGGTTCTCCCGGAACAGTTGCTGACGCTGCGGGCAGCACGGCTCAGAAAGCATCGGAAGAAATTGCTAAGGACACGGAAAAAAACGCGGAAGAAGACGCGGCGCTGGATTCAGCAGAAATTGCCGTGCCCCCACCGGCAGATGCGGTGATCGCCGCGATCAAGATGCTGGATTCTATTCGCAAGATCGCCAAAGACATCGCGAGCGCCTTCCAGTCATTAGGTTATCTGAATATCAACCAGGCTGGGGGAAGTAAATTTACCACAGTCAATGGCGTAAGCGTCGATACCGACCAGACCCATACAATCGCTATTCCCGGCCAGAGTGGCAGCTACTATAAGGGTTATGTGGTGTCGGCTATTTCCATTAATAATGGCTGCCCGAATAGCTGGAACGTAGTGGTGAGCAATTATTGCGCGTATGTATGCGGCTACGCCTCCGGCAATAATGTTCCTGTTGCTGATACGGGCTGTTTGAGCAACGCTTACTGTTCAACGTTGTCGAATCCGCTGCCCGGCGGCAGTTATACGCAAAGCTGCTCGGCTATTCAATGGAAGAATTCAACAACGCTTACCGCCAAATGCAAAGATGGACTTGGAATCGACCGCGATGCTTCGCTTGATTATTATCAAAGCTGCGCTGCGGATTCAACGGTCAGCAATAATAACGGCGTTCTGAACTGCGATAGCTACGCGGCCAGTGCTGTTGTTGCCAAACCACGGATTGCCCGGTTCTAACCAAGAGGATTTTCTTTATGAAACCGTATTCATCGCTATTGCCTGGAAATCACGCCGCTCTGTTGTTGCTGGGTTTGCTCGGCAGCCCAACGGCCTTGGCCATCACTATTCCCCATGTCGCAAACTGTTATAACGGCGATAACGGCTATGATTTCTATATCGCCAACAATTCAGCCTTTACCAGCTTGCAAGCCAACTACATCTATTCTAACAACAGCGCATACTACGAGACTGGAACGGGAAGTTTTAAAACCACGCCTCCGTCCAGCGTGGATGTTCTGAGTAGCGGCGCATTCTGTTATTATGATAAATCGGATTACAGCGGGGGCTGGCTTTCCTATAAAATAGGAAGTAATTCATTTGAATTACAATTCTGGGGTAGCGGTGATGATTATTACTTGAACCTGAGTCCCAATGGCTCATCGTGGACCAAGTCTGATGGCACAAATTGTCCTGGAGAAACCAATTGGGCCGCAGCAATTAAGGCAGTGGATACCAGTATTCAGCAAACCGTTTGTAATGAGGATTACGTTGTCAATATCGCTACGGCAGGCGTAGGCGGCTCTGATAACGGCGTTATTTTAACTATTTTCGATAATCCGGCAGGTAATGCTGGCGGATCGCAAAGTTCAGGTAGTTCTGCGAGTAGTGCGGCTGCATCCTCATACAGCGGTCATAGTCTCACCAACGCCTCTACAACGGCAACTGAATCCGGGCGCTATGTGCTGGCCAGTCGCATTTTAAACAAAACACGCTGGTCGGTGCTGCGCGATCCAGAAACTCTGGCGCTCAGTGGCATGAGCTATACGGAAGACGGGTTGAAACATGAGAAATTTGTGCATTGCACGTTTATGCACGATGACGGCAATCTCGATATTTACAGCCGCGAATCAACCTATCAGTGCAAGATTGCCGAACCCTGCACGACTCAGCAATGCAGCGCGGAAAACTGGGAAGTTTTCACCGAAGTGGTGACGCTGCCAGGAACGTTTTTTGATCGCCCGCCGACCGATAATTCCGATGCTCCGTTGTCAATCCCGCCGGTCGGCGGCGATGTCGATATCCGCCAGGCTTTGCAGGTTTTGCCGGAGACAACCGCGCAACGCAAGATTCATCAGACCCCGGACGGCAAACTGAAGTTAATCAGCGTCAATCTACTCAATCAGGAGTGGGCGTTGGTTTATAACGGTCAGCAGCTTTTTGCCGCCGTGCCAAGAGGTGCCATGGGTCAGCCGCGTTTCGTGCAGTGCCAGCAAACCGCCGCCACTGAGCAAGAGGTAACGATGGCCTGTTCCGAGGCTTACCGCTGCCACGCCGGCCCCTGCACTGATGATCAATGGGTTTCGGTAGCGTCGATTAACATGCCGCAAAGCTTTTTCAGCCTGCCGCAATCTTATTCGTCGGATGGCGGCGGTTGCGTGTTGACCCCGAATGCGCCCTTTGACCCGCTGTTCCCGGCGTTGAGCCTCGGCGCGCTGTGGTATCTGGCCCGGCGTCGCCGCCGGTCTTAACCTGATGCGCTTCCTCTCGCGTCACCGTCCCGGCATTGGGCGACGCCTGGCGCGGGACCGGGAATTTATCCTTGCCCTGCTGGCCGGCCCGGCGTTCTGGGTCTGGCAAGCGGGCGGGATTCCTGAGCTGTCCGCTATTACTTGTACCCGGCTGCTCTGGCTGGCGGTCGTGGTTCCCGTGGTGGAAGAGCTGGCGTTTCGCGGGTGGTTACAGGGTATCTTGGCCGAACGCTTCCCGCGTCGCTGGTGGGGTCAACGCCTGTCCTTGGCCAATCTGCTGGCCAGCCTGCTGTTCGCCCCCGCCCATGTCAGCGTAGCCGGGGACTGGAACGGTCTGTTGGTGCTGGCCCCCTCCCTGGTGTTCGGTTATTTCCGCGATAAATATCAGCGCGTGGCCCCCAGCACAATTCTGCACAGTTTCTATAACGCCGGGTTTTTTATGACGCAGGGCGGGTAACAGGCTTTTCACTTTGAATCGATCTGAGTTGTGGAAATGAACAAAATCCCCCCCGCTGCTAACGCAGCTCCCCCCTTTGAAAAAGGGGGGTCAGG
>JBDHRB010000229.1:0-4763 GCA_039807355.1 Candidatus Competibacteraceae bacterium | reverse complement strand
AATCTTCGGCGATGCCGCTGCGCTCCAGCAGCAGGCCCATGAAGGTGAAGAACGGCACCGCCAGCAAAATCTCATTTTTCATGATCCCGAACACCCGGTCCGGGAAGGCTTGCAGCAGATGGGGCGTGAGCAGGCCCAGCTCAATGCCGATCAGGCCAAACGTCATGCCGACCGCCGCTAGGGAAAACGCCACCGGGTAGCCGATCAGCAGGAATAGAATCAGCGCCGAGAACATGATCGGCGCCATGTAGGCGATGAGAAACTCCGCCATAGCTAGTGACCGTCCTTGGATTCGGGCAGCGGCAGGTGACCGGTCAGCACGGCGAGGTTTTTGATGGATTCCGCCAGACCTTGCAGACTGAGCAGGATGAACGCGACCGGAATCGCTAGTTTGATCGGCCACCAGATCAGGCCGCCGGGGTTCGAGGAGGTTTCGCCGGTCTGATAGGAGATCAGGAAGAAATTCCAGGAATGCACCGCGATCAGCAGGCAGATCGGCAGCAGGAACAGCAATCCGCCGATCAGGTCAATCCAGACTCGCGCCTTGGGCGGCCATTGGGCGAAGAGAATGTCAATGCGCACATGACCGCCTTCGCGCAAAGTCCAGGCGGCGCAGAACAGAAAAACCAGGCCAAACATGAACCATTGCCCTTCCAGCAAGGCGTTCGATCCCCAGTCAAGCGTATAGCGTAGCGTGGCGGCGGTCGCGCTGGTCAGGGCGCAAAGCAGGATCAGCCAGGCCATGCCATGACCGATCCAGGTATTGAGCGCATCAATCAGCGTCGCGGCGCGGAGCAGGAATTTCATAGCACCTCCAGCGGGGGCAGGGCGGGCCGGTGTCCTGGGTCTGGTCGATCATCCAGCTCAGGATGGCGAAAGTGTAGTGACTGAAATGCAACCCGCCACCCTTAGCCGAAGGCCGGCGGGGTTTGCTGCTAGAATAACCGCCGCGCTTGCAGCGAGCGTGTCAGAAAAACTTCAAAACTTGCGGGTCGGTTCAGGCCCCGGCTTCAGGATGCCACTGATGCACTATCACGATTTGCGGGATTTTATCGCGCAACTGGAACGACTCGGCGAATTAAAGCGCATTGCAGTCCCGGTCGATCCGCATTTGGAAATGACGGAAATTTGTGACCGAGTGTTGCGAGCGGGCGGGCCGGCGCTGCTGTTTGAAAATCCGAAAGGCTCCGCCATCCCGGTGTTGGGCAATTTATTTGGCACGCCGCGCCGGGTCGCCTTGGGTATGGGTGCGGACGATGTGACGGCGCTGCGTGAAGTCGGCAAGTTGTTGGCCTTTCTCAAGGAGCCGGACCCGCCCAAGGGGATGCGCGACGCTTGGGAAAAGCTGCCGATTTTCAAAAAAGTCCTGGACATGGCCCCGAAAAAGGTCAGCCGTCCGCCCTGTCAGGAACGGGGGATCGAGGGCGCGGCGGTCGATCTGGCGCAATTGCCGGTGCAGCATTGCTGGCCGGGGGATGCGGGGCGGTTGATTACCTGGGGGTTGGTGGTCACGCAGGGGCCGCACAAGGCCCGGCAAAATCTCGGCATTTACCGTCAGCAGGTGATTGGGCGCAATAAAGTCATCATGCGCTGGCTGGCGCATCGCGGCGGGGCGCTGGATTTCCGCGACTGGTGTTTGGCGCGGCCCGGCGAGCCGTTCCCCATCGCTGTCGCCTTGGGCGCGGATCCGGCCACGATTCTCGCCGCGGTGACGCCGGTGCCGGATACGTTGTCGGAATACGCCTTTGCCGGATTACTGCGCGGTTCGCGCACCGAGCTGGCGCAATGCCGGGGCAGCGAGTTGCAGGTTCCGGCCTCGGCGGAATTTGTCCTGGAAGGACATATTGCGCCTGACGAGACCGCGCTGGAGGGGCCATTTGGCGACCACACCGGCTATTACAACGAGGTGGACCGTTTCCCGGTGTTCACCATCGAGCGCATCACCCACCGCGAACAGCCGATTTATCACAGCACCTACACCGGACGCCCGCCGGATGAACCGGCGATTCTCGGCGTGGCCCTGAATGAGGTGTTCGTGCCAATTTTGCAAAAACAGTTTCCCGAAATCAGCGATTTCTACCTGCCGCCAGAGGGCTGTTCCTACCGGCTGGCGATTGCCTCGCTGCGCAAGCAGTATCCCGGTCACGCCAAGCGGGTCATGCTCGGCGTCTGGTCATTTCTGCGCCAGTTCATGTACACCAAGTTCGTCGTGGTGGTCGATGACGATGTGAATGTCCGCGACTGGAAGGACGTGATCTGGGCGATGACCACGCGCATGGACCCGGCGCGGGATACGGTGATGATTGAAAACACGCCGATTGATTATCTGGATTTCGCCTCGCCGGTGTCGGGTCTCGGCTCGAAGGTCGGCTTTGACGCAACCAATAAATGGCCGGGCGAGACTCACCGGGAATGGGGCCGGCCCATCGCCATGAGTCCGGAGGTGAAACAGCGCGTGGATACGCTGTGGGGGGAGCTGGGGTTGTGAATATGGGGACAGAAACTGATTTTGATCGAAGTAAGCATGTTTTTCGCTCCCCGGATTTTCACAAAGTCGTTGATGAAGCTGTTAAGTTTTTATGCGCTTCTCCAACACATGTTTTACCTCCAGCGATGTCGTTTAAGGATGCGGGTATTTATGCGCTTTATTATCAGGGCGCTTTCGCTGCTTACGCCAAGTTAGCTGAGAAAAATAGCTATGGTTTTAATCAACCTATTTATGTTGGCAAAGCCGTTCCGCGTGGTTGGCGCACATCGAGAATGACTCAATCAAGTGAAAAGTCCTTATATTCGCGGTTGCGTGAACATGCGCGAAGCATCACTCAAACGAAAAACTTGTCTATTGAAGATTTCACCTGTAAATTTATGATCTTGGAGAGTGAAGAAACAGATTTGATCAGTACAGTAGAGGCCGAGTTAATCCGCAGGTTTAGACCCTTATGGAATTGCGTCGTTGATGGATTTGGCAACCATGATCCAGGTTCTGGAAGATACGACCAACGTGTTTCGGAATGGGATACTTTACACTCAGGCCGGCCATGGGCTGAAAAACTTAAAGGCGGAGTTCCGATTCTTTCAGACATAGAGAAGAAAATCCGAGAGGCTATTTCTTCTTGATAAGATGCACGACGGATTCATAAAGCTGATGTTTATCCTGAGCTTTTTCTACACGGACATTCGATTGAATAATGCTATTTCCTACACGGGTTGCGCGTGGAATATGAATGTCAATGACTTTCAGTCCAGCGCATTCCGCAATTTCACCTAAGTATTGGTCAGTAGGCACCATAAGACCTTGTAAAATACTATTGCCGATTACAACGAAAGCTTGAGCATTTTTCTTCAGTGAATACTCAAGACCTTGCGCAAACCTATAACAGTCATTGAAATAAGCTGTTGCATAATTGGCCCAGCCTTGGCCGCCATAAATACCTCGGTCATTCTTAATATTGCGGAGTTCCTCTAGCTGCATTACCAAACGTTCTGGTGCATTTGGAATATCCAATTTTATTGGTTTCATCTCGCGTACTGTTTGCCAATATTTTCCAAAATTTTCCTGCTCCATAAAATCCGCATCACGAGGATTTGTTAAGAAACCCAGCCAGTAAAGCTGGGGTCGAGTATTGCGGATATAATGATAGTTATTTAAGTAGGGTGGTGAAGTAATACATAAGTCGATTGATTCATACTCAATGTATTCAGCATACTGGAAAAATGAATCATTAATAACTTTATATTTAGTTTTATTATTATTAATAGAGAGTTTCGCAATATCTTCGATCATTTCCTGAATTTTTAACGAAAATCGCTCAATGACATTGAAATCTTCTATATCATTTTTACCAGCAGCGCGGCGAGTACCAAGACTGGGTTCGTAGGAATAGTTAGAATAGCTGACCATAGTTGCTGCAAAAGCCAGCCGCAAAATATCCAAGAGCTGCGGATCGGAAAGGCTATTGATGAAGTCTTGAATAATTAAGACTTTTTTGAGTACTATAGGGCTGTAAAACGGGATACGGGTTTTGAATTTTTCTGGCGGCAAGCTTTTTGGTAACTCATTACTTTGCCAAGAAATCTGATAAAAATCGTTGAGTTGCTTTTGAGTTTCTTTGAGAATTTTAATATCTGCTTTTCCTGATAAAAGCTTGACACGACAAGCCAAAGCTGCGTAGGGATTAATCTCAAATCCTATGACATCATGTCCGGCGAAAGAGGCTTCAACTAAAGTGGTGCCGACGCCGGAAAACGGATCAAGAATGACACCTTTTTCGGGTAGATACTGATCAATAGTGCTTCGGACAAATTCACTAGAAAAACCAGCAATCCAAGGCACCCAGCGATGAATGGGTTTAATTTTATTACTGGAAAAATTGGGATCAATAAAGCTGTATTTTTCTTTATTTTTGTCATTTTTAAATAGATGGTATTGCATGGCGATACCTTGAAAAATTTGAAATTTACCGATAAGTTATTCTAAAAATAATCTATGGATTTGTCAAGATAAAGTGATTTATATTGAATCAGTTACTCATTAATTTAAATGAAAAATTACAAGCGGTTTATCAGCCTACTATAAAGAGAGGATTACGATGTTACATCACGTCACCCTGCGACCGAGCGGCCACCAATTCTCGGCGGAAGAAAATGAGTCGGTGCTGGACGCCGCGCTGCGCGAGAAGGGCTACCTGCTGCCCTATGGCTGCCGCAATGGAACCTGCGGCTCGTGCATGGCGACGCTTTTATCCGGCGAAGTCCGCTATCCC
>JBDHRB010000228.1:0-4776 GCA_039807355.1 Candidatus Competibacteraceae bacterium | reverse complement strand
CGGCCTGAAGATCATGGGTACGGCGCGGGATAAGGCGGCGCTGGTCGCCTTTACCCTGCAAGGCGTGCATCCCCATGACATCGGCACCATTCTCGACCGGGAAGGCGTAGCGATTCGCGCCGGTCATCATTGCGCCCAGCCGGTCATGCAGCGTTACGGCGTCCCCGCCACGGCGCGGGCTTCTTTCGCCATTTACAACACCCGCGCCGAGGTGGACGCTTTGGTCGCGGCCCTTTGGAAAGTCAAGGAGTTGTTTGGATCATGAGTGACTTGCGCGATCTCTACCAGGAAGTGATTCTGGACCACAACAAGCGGCCCCGGAATTTCCGCATCCTGCCGCAGCCGACCCACCACGCCGATGGCGTTAATCCGCTGTGCGGGGATCGGATCAGCGTCTATCTGGACATCGAGGATGAGGTGATCCGGGATATTTCCTTTCAGGGCGCGGGCTGCGCGATTTCCAGCGCCTCAGCGTCGCTGATGACCGAGGCGCTCAAGGGTAAACCCATCGCTGAGGTCGAGCATTTGTTTGAGGCTTTCCACGACGTGGTGACCACCGACTGCGAATGTCCGAAAGGACTGGGCAAACTCAGCGTGTTGGCCGGGGTGCGCGATTATCCCAGCCGGGTCAAATGCGCCACCCTGGCCTGGCACGCGGTGCGCGCCGCGCTGGAAGAACGCAGGGAAACCGTGGCTACCGAATAAAGACCGCCAGGAGTCTCCGCTATGACCGATATAACCGCTGTCTCCAGCCTGCCCGACGCCGATGAACTGGAAGCCCGGATCATCGAGGCGCTGAAAACCGTCTACGACCCGGAAATTCCCGTGGATATTTATGAACTGGGTTTGATCTACGGACTGAACGTCGATCCGGTCGGCAATCACGCGGACATCCAAATGACCCTGACCGCGCCGGGTTGCCCGGTAGCGGGTTCCATGCCGGAATGGGTGGAAAACGCGGTCCGTCACTGCGCCGGCGTGGAATCGGTGAATGTCGAACTGGTCTGGGAACCGCCGTGGACCCCGGAATTGATGTCGATGCGCGCCAAGCTGGAATTGAATATGCTGTGAAACCGCTGGTTTCTGCTGCGATCTCAGGTCGTCGCTCTCAGGGTTTTCAAATAGCCGGCTTCGCTGTAAGCCAGCAACTGTTGATCTTCCGTCACCAGAACAGCGCCGACATGCCGGGCAGTAGCGGCGATCATGCGGTCAGCAGGGTCGGCGTGCAAGGTTCCGGGCAGGCGGGTGCTGGCGACGGCCACCGCTGGCGACAGCGGTTCAAGCCGGATGCCGGGCAGCGCCAAGGCGGCTTCCACCCATTCGCCGACATCCCGATCCAACGCCAGCCGCCCTTTGTTCACCAGCATGGCGATTTCCCACGGAGTGATGGCCGACACCAGCAGTACATTCTCTTGGGCCGCCTGCTGGATCAAGGATCGCGACTGTTGGCCCAGGCGTGAATTGCCTGATAACAGCCAGATCAACGCATGGGTGTCCAACAGCGTCGGACTCATTGGGCGACTTCCCAGTCATTGTCCAGAGGAGTCACGATGTCGCCCTCTTTGAGCACGCTGCCGGCCAGGGCGCCGAACAATTCCTTTTCTGGCGGCATGGGCGTCAGTTGCGCCAGCGCCTTGCCGCGCTTGGTAATCACCAGCGACTCACGAGTTTTCGCCACTTCATCCAGAAGTTTCAGGCATTGGGCCTTGAAATCGCCCGCAGCAATCGCGGTTTGCATGGCATGGCTCCTATGGTCAAGAACGATGGTCATTCTAGTCGAAATCAGCCAGCGGGAATCGCGCTGGGTTGCGAGCGGCTTCGACATGTGATGTCCAACCCCGGCGTTTCTGCTACCATGCGCGGCGTTTTCTGTGCAGTCACGAAGGATGTTCAAAATGCCACGCCCCTATAATTTCAGCGCAGGTCCCGCCATGCTGCCCGAGGCGGTTCTGGAACAAGCCAAGGCCGAGATGCTCGACTGGCGCGGTTCCGGCATGTCGGTGATGGAAATGAGCCATCGCGGCAAGGAATTCGTCTCCATCGCCGAGCAGGCCGAGGCCGATCTGCGCGAACTGCTCAACATTCCGGCGAATTACAAAGTGCTGTTCCTGCAAGGCGGCGCCTCCAGCCAGTTCGCCATGGTTCCCATGAACCTGCTGCGCGGCAAGGCCAAAGCCGATTATCTGAACACCGGCATGTGGTCGAAGAAGGCGATTGCCGAAGCCAAGAAATTCTGTCAGGTCAACGTCGTCGCCAGTTCCGAGCCGGTCAACTTCACCACTGTGCCGGCGCGGGAGTCCTGGAAGTGCGACCCGGACGCCGCCTATCTGCACTACACGCCAAATGAAACCATCGGCGGCGTCGAACTGCATACGGTTCCTGAAGTCAGCGTCCCGCTGGCCGCGGATTTTTCCTCCACCTTGCTGTCGCGCCCCATCGACGTCAGCCGGTTCGGCGTGATCTACGCCGGTGCGCAGAAGAATATCGGCCCGGCCGGTCTGACCATCGTCATCGTCCGCGAAGACCTGATCGGCCAGACCGTAGCGGCAACCCCGACCATGCTCGATTACGCGGCGATGGCCAAGGACGGGTCGATGTACAACACCCCGCCGACCTACGCCTGGTACATCGCCGGGTTGGTGTTTCAATGGATGAAAGCGCAGGGCGGGCTGGCCGCTATCGGTCAGCGCAATCAGGCCAAGGCCGAATTGCTCTACAAGGCTATCGACGAATCCGGCTTTTACAAGAACCCGGTTGATCCGGCCTACCGCTCGTGGATGAACGTGCCGTTCACCCTGCCGGATGCGGCGCTGGACAAGCCGTTCCTCGCCGAAGCCAAGGCGGCGGGCCTGGTCACCCTGGCCGGACATCGCTCGGTCGGCGGGATGCGCGCCAGCATCTACAACGCCATTCCCCTGGAAGGCGTCCAGGCGCTGGTCAATTTCATGGCCGATTTCCAGAAACGCCACGGTTAATTCGTTTCCCCCTCCCACCCTCTCCCTCAAGGAGAGGGTTATTTTTTTATCCCACCTGAATTGCAAGACGATGTACAAAATCCTGACTTTGAACAATATCAGCGTTTCCGGTCTGGAGCGCCTGCCCCGCGACCGCTATGAGATCGCTTCGGAAATCACCAACCCTGACGCAGTATTGCTGCGTTCCTTCAAGATGCACGACTGGCCGGTTCCCGCCAGTTTGCAAGCGATTGGCCGCGCCGGGGCCGGCGTCAATAACATCCCGGTTGCGCAGATGACCGCCAAAGGCATCTGCGTCTTCAACGCCCCCGGCGCTAACGCCAACGCGGTCAAGGAACTGGTCATCGCCGGGATGCTGCTGGCCGCCCGCAATATCTGCCCGGCCTGGGACTATACCCGCCAGTTGCAGGGTTCCGACGCCGAACTGTCCAAGCAGGTCGAATCCGGTAAGAAGCAGTTTGTCGGCTTTGAACTGCCCAATCGCACCCTGGGCGTGATTGGTCTGGGCGCGATTGGCGTGCGCGTCGCCAACGCCGCCCGCGCCCTGGGGATGCGGGTGATCGGTTACGATCCGCACATCACGGTCAACAACGCCTGGCAGCTTTCTTCGCAGGTCGAGCAGGTGTTGAGCGTCAATGAAATGGCCGCGCAGGCGGATTTTGTGACCCTGCATGTGCCGCTGAACAACGACACCCGCCAGTTGATCGGTGCGCAATTCCTGAAAAACTGCCGCCCCGGCCTGACCCTGCTCAACTTCTCCCGCGAGGGCGTGGTCGATGAGGAAGCCCTGTTTGAGGCGTTGCAGGCCGGCAAGCTGCACGCCTATGTCTGCGACTTCCCGACCAGTCGGCTCAAGGATCATCCACGGGTCATCATGCTGCCGCATCTGGGCGCTTCGACCGTCGAGGCGGAGGATAACTGCGCGATCATGGTCGCTGACCAGGTGCGCGATTATCTGGAAAACGGCACGATTCACAACTCGGTCAATTTCCCGGAAATGACCATGCCGCGCAACGGCGGCCCGCGTCTGGCGATTGTCAACGCCAACGTGCCGCACATGATCGAGCGCATTTCCAATGCAATTTCCACGGCGGGAATCAACATCCTCGACATGCTCAACAAATCGCGGGGCGAAATCGCCTGCACCCTGGTGGATACCGCCGGAGCGGTGCCGGAGGCGGTGGTGGCGCGGATCGCTGACGTGCAGGGCGTATTGAGCGTGCGCGTGCTGTAAGTCCAAACCCACCCGCTCCCCTGCGCCAGGGGAGCGCAGGTCTTGAGCGCAGGCATGGCCGACGTTGCCTTTGAAGACATCGAGAAAATCTATCCGGGCGGAACCCACGCCCTGGTTGCGTTCAACCTGACCATCGCCGACGGCGAAACCCTGGCCCTGGTCGGTCCCTCCGGTTGCGGCAAATCCACCGCGCTGCGCCTGTTGGCCGGGCTGGAAATACCCACCCAGGGGGTTTTGCGCATCGGCGGCGCGGTAGTCAACGACCAGTCGCCGCAACAACGCAATGTCGCCATGGTCTTTCAGGACTATGCGCTCTATCCGCACATGACCGTGCGGCAAAATCTGGAATTTCCGCTGAAAATGCGCCGCTTGCCCCGCCCGGAAATGGAAAAGCAAATTCGTTGGGCGGCGGAATTACTCAGCCTCGGCGAGTTGCTGAACCGTCTGCCCCGGCAACTCTCCGGCGGGCAACGTCAGCGGGTGGCGATGGGCCGGGCGCTAGTGCGGCAACCGAGCGTATTCCTGATGGACGAACCGCTGTCCAATCTCGACGCCAAGCTGCGGGTG
>JBDHRB010000227.1:0-4824 GCA_039807355.1 Candidatus Competibacteraceae bacterium | reverse complement strand
GGTGATGGATTCATCAGCATGGATCGTGACGCTGATTTCGCTGCAATAACCGGCCAGCGCCTCGTCGATCGCGTTGTCCACCACCTCGAACACCATGTGATGCAAACCGGTGCCGTCGTCGGTGTCGCCGATATACATACCGGGCCGTTTGCGAACCGCATCCAGCCCTTCCAGGACCGTGATGCTTGATGAGGTGTAGGACGAATCGTTCATTTTCCCAGCCTAAAAGTCCGTAATGAGGGGCGGGATTATACCATTCGCCGTCCCCTTTGCGGGCGGCGTAGGACGCTTCAGGAGGCGATGCCGAGCGCGCCGTCGTCGAGGCGAAAGATGCGGGCGGTCGGCCAGGCGGCGCTGTCCAGCAACCCCGGTTCAATCGCGGTGACGAACAATTGCGCGTCGAGCGCGGCCAGCGTCTGCATAACCCGCGCCCGGTTGAGCGCATCCAGTTCCGCCGGCAGGTCGTCGATCAGCAAGATGCAGGCATCGCCGACCTGGCGGCGGTACAGCTCGGCCTGGGCCAGCACCAGGGCGATGACCAGCAATTTCTGTTGACCTCGGGACAGCGCCTCGGCGGGCGGGCGTCCGGCGATGCGCAGGGTGAAATCAGCGCGGTGCGGGCCGATCCGGGTGTGACCGAATTGCCGATCTTGTTCGCGCCCGTGGCGCAACCAATCGGCGAATCCCCATTCTGGCCGCTCCAGAGGCCATCCACGGCGATAATTGACCTGGACCCGACGCTGACCCAGGGTCGCCTCGGCCAGGCGCTCTAAGGCCCCTTGCAGGGCCTTACAGAAGGTTTCGCGCCATGGGTCGAGGCGAACCGCCGCCGCAACCAGTTCGTTGTCCCAGGCGTCCACTAGCCGGGGAACTGCATTTGCCCGCAAAGCGGCGTTGCGGTGGCGCAGGGCGGCGCTGTAACGGCGCCAGGCGTCGAGGAAACCGGCTTCGCTGTGAAACAGCCCCCAGTCCATGAAGCGTCGCCGCTGGCGGGGACCATCTTCCAGCAAGCGGTGACTGTCGGGATTGAGCAGCAATACCGGGGTCTGCCGGGCCAGTTCGGCCAGGGAACGGGTTGGAGCGCCTTCGATGCGGGCGTTCAATGCGCCGCCAGCGCGCTCTACGCCCACCGTAATGCGCCGCCCGGACCGATCATTGAGCAAGGCAACGATGCGGAAGCTCTCGGCATCGCGCTGGGTCAGCTCACGGAGTTGGCGAGTGCGGAATGAACGGCCCCGCCCCAGCAGATACAGCGCTTCCAGCACGCTGGTCTTGCCCGAAGCATTGGGGCCGATCAACAGGTTCAGGCCGGGTGCGCAGTCCAGTTGCGCTGGGCGCAGGTTGCGAAATCCGGCCAGATCGAGGCGGACGACGCGCACTCAAAGCCGCATTGGCATGATGACGTGCTTACCGCCGCCGCCTTCGGCTTCCTCCAGCAGGCAACTGCTGGCGGCGTCGGAGAAGGACAGTTTGGCCAGCTCGCCATTCAACGCGCCCAGGGCGTCGAGCAGATAGGTGACGTTGAAGCCGATCTCCAGCGCCCCGCCGCTGTAGTTGATCTCGACTTCCTCCTCGGCTTCCTCCTGATCGGCGTTCCGCGCCTTGGCGCGCAGAATCCAGTCATCGAGTTGCAGGGCGACCCCGGTATTTTTGTCATTGAGGACGATGCCGGCCCGGGCCAACGCGCTGCGCAACACCTGCCGGTCGGCGATCACCACCCGCCCGCCTTCACGGGGAATCACCCGCTGGTACTCAGGGAACTTGCCGTCGATCAGCTTTGAAGTGAAGCGAATCTCGCCGAGCAGCACGCGCAGATGATTCGCGCCGAGTTGAAGAGTCGCCTCGGTGTCGCTATCCGCCAGCAGGCGCAGCAGCTCCAACACGCCCTTGCGCGGCACGATCACCTGACGCGCCTCAAGGCTGGCGTCATCAATCGGCAATTCC
Organism: Candidatus Competibacteraceae bacterium; assembly: GCA_039807355.1. GTDB lineage: Bacteria > Pseudomonadota > Gammaproteobacteria > Competibacterales > Competibacteraceae > UBA2383. The sequence goes on along the minus strand of JBDHRB010000227.1, from coordinate 2,880 downwards.
TGAAACGCCAGGCGGTGGCCGTCGGTCGCCACCAGCCGCAGCAGACTGGGATTCACTTCCAGCAACAGACCGTTCAGGTAATAGCGCACATCCTGTTGCGCCATGGCGAAGTGGGTGCGCTCGATCATCCCGCGCAGCGCACCCTGGGCCAGGCGAATATCGCCGTTGAACGGCAAATCTTCCAGCGTCGGAAAATCGCTGGCCGGTAAGGTGACCAGGGTGAAGCGGCTGCGCCCGCAGCGCACCGTGGCCTTGTCGCCCTCAACGCTGAGGGTGACCGCAGCGTTTTCCGGCAGGGCGCGCAGAATGTCATGCAGACGCCGCGCCGGCAGCGTCGTCGATCCGGGGGTCTCCGCCGGCAGTTCGGCCCGCGCCGACAGTTCCACTTCCAGATCGGTAGCGGTCAGGGTGATGTCCTGCTCTCCGGCAACCAGCAGAACGTTGGTCAGGATCGGCAGGGTTTGTCGGCGTTCAACAGCGCCGAGTACGGCTTGCAACGGCTTGAGCAGTTGCTCGCGTTTGGCTTCCAGCTTCATCAAGTTCTCCCGAAGGTATGGAGGGTCCTGTGGCGTCAGGCCAGAGGGTGGTCAGGTAAATCCTGACTGAAGTCAGGGGTTTTTAAAATTTATCTCTTTGGCTCCGGTCGGCAAACCGGGCGGCTCTACTGTTTTTCTTTTTAAATATAAAAGACTGTTGTTGTTGGGTCGGGCATTTTCTGTGGATAACTTTTTTTTATTGTTTATATTCAATAAGATACAAGCGTTTTGCCTGTGGATAAGTCTGTGGATAACTTGTGGATAACTCGGTTTTCCTGTGGATAACTTTTTCGACCCCAAAAAGTTATCCACAGGTTGGGCCGAGTTATCCACAGAAATGGCAAAGTTATCCACAGACTTATCCACAGGCTATTTTCGGGGTTTTTTCCAAACATCCAGCAATTTTTCATTTTTCTGCAAAATAAATCAAAATTTACAGTTCATTTAACTGAAAATACTGAATTTTACACTTAAGATTACAAAATTTTTTAATATATGAATATATCTTGTTGAATTTACGATTCAATTTATTGATATTAAAAATGTTTACGAAAAGAATTACAGTAAGGAAAATCGCTTAATAAACAGTGCTGAAAAAGTTATCCACTTATCCACAGCAGTTATCCACAGGCGATTTTACTTGAACATTGTTTAAAAAGAGACACGCGGATCGTCCCGAGTTTTCCGGGGTTTTTTCAGTTGGTCAGCGTGGTCAACAGATTGGTGTAGTCATCGTGCATCTGATGGTCGCTGCGCTGAAGTTCCCGGATCTTGCGGCAGGCGTGCAGAACCGTGGTGTGATCGCGCCCGCCGAATGCTTCGCCGATTTCCGGCAGGCTGAGGGTCGTCAGTTCCTTGGCTAGGGCCATGGCCATCTGCCGGGGACGGGACAGAGTGCGCAAGCGGCTGTTAGACAACAGCTCATCGACCGGGATTTTGTAATAGTCAGCGACGGTCTTCTGAATATTTTCGATGGTGACCAGTTTTTCCTGAAGTGAGAGCAAATCGTAAAGAATTTCCTTGACATAGCTGATGGTGATGGCGCGTCCGGTAAATTGGGCGTTGGCGTAAACCCGACGCAACGCCCCTTCCAGTTCGCGGACGTTGGAGCGGATGCGCTGGGCGATAAAAAACGCCACCTCATCCGGCAGGGCGATTTCCGCCTGTTCAGCTTTACGTTTCAGGATCGCCACCCGGGTTTCCAGTTCCGGCGGTTCGACCGCCACGGTCAAGCCGGAGCCAAAGCGCGATTTCAGGCGGTCTTCCAGACCTTCAACTTCTTTGGGATAACGGTCGCAGGTCAAGATCACCTGTTGGCGACTTTCCAATAAGCTATTGAACGTATAGAAAAATTCTTCCTGGGAGCGTTCCTTGCCGGCCAGAAATTGCACATCGTCGATCAGCAGCGCATCCAGCGAACGGTAGCGGCGTTTGAATTCGTTCATGGCATTGTGTTGCAGGGAGCGGATCATGTCGGCGACGAAGTATTCGCAGTTTTGATAAACCACCTGCGCTTGCGGATTGCGCTCGCGCAGCATGTTGCCGACCGCGTGGATCAGATGGGTTTTGCCCAGGCCAGTGCCGCCGTAGATAAACAGCGGGTTATAGGCTTTGCCGGGATTCCCGGCGACCTGCAAGCAGGCGGCGCGGGCGATTTGATTGGAGTTGCCCTCAATGAAGGTTTCAAAAGTGAAATCCGGGTTGAGTGCGCCGCTTTTCAACAGATCGGCGGGTGCGGCGGATTCGGCGGTTGACGGTTCTACTGAAGTTTCGCGGGGCGCAGGAGGCGCACCACTGCTGCCGATTTCCAGGAGTACCGTTGGCGGTTGCTCCGGGCGCAACCGGGCCAGCACCGCTTCAATCTGGGCCAGGTGGTGCTTTTTAACCCAGTCCAGCACAAAGCGATTCGGGGCCAGCAAGCGCAGCACCCCGTGTTGTTCCTGAGCGTGCAGGGGGCGAATCCAGGTGCTTAACTGGCGTTCGGACAATTCATGTTCCAGGCGATCCTGGCACGCTTTCCATAGGGGGGTAGCAACTGCTGAACTATATATAGACATACATTGACATTCATGGCGTAATAGTGGTTATGAAACTCAGTGTATGGGCCAAAACGCAAGGATTGTCCTACAAAACCGCATGGCGGTTGTGGAAGGATGGCAAACTGCCGGTTCCCGCAGAACAACTGCCGACCGGAACCATCATCGTGCATCCGCCCGTCGCCACGACCGAGGGTGGCGTGGCGTTGTACGCCCGCGTGTCCAGTTCTGACCAGAAAGCGGATTTAGATCGGCAGGTCGCGCGTTTGGCCGCATTCGCCGCCGAAAAACGCTTGCGCGTGGTGGAA
>JBDHRB010000226.1:0-4835 GCA_039807355.1 Candidatus Competibacteraceae bacterium | reverse complement strand
CGCGGCAGCCCGCACAAATACCGGCCCGCCGATCCGCTGGGCTGGCTGGCCGAATTTCAGGCCGCCATGATCGTAGCGTTGCGCGAAGCCGGTTGGATGCTGTGCTGGGGGTTCATCCTGATCGCCGACCGCCGCCAGCGCGACCGGGTCGCCGCCGTGGTGGAGCTGGCTTGCGACGCCCGCGAGCGGCTGGGTGAAGCGGTACTGGGCTGCGATCTGGCCGGCGATGAAGGCACCGCCCGCCCGGAGGAACTGGCCCCGGCGTTCGAGCGTGCTTTCGACAGTTGCCTGCCGCTGACCATCCACGCCGGTGAGGGCGAAGCCGCTGACCGCATCTGGCAGGCCGCCTACCGCTTGCACGCCGACCGCATCGGCCACGGTTTAACCCTGCTGGAACGGCCAGAAATGCTGGCGAAATTCCGCGAGCGGCGCATCGCCCTGGAACTGTGTCCGACCTCTAACCGCGAAGTGGTGGGGTTCGCCGATCCGGCTTTGCCCGCCAGCGCCGATTTGCCGCGCTACCCGTTGCGCGAGTTATGGGCGGCGGGTTTACCGCTGACACTGTGTACCGACAATCCGGGACTGTCGCGCACCACGCTGGCTGATGAATATCTCGCCGCCAGCCGAATGAGCGGCGGGTTGAGCCTGTGGGAGACGCTGGCGCTGATTCGCCAGGGATTTTTGCACGCCTTCCTGCCGGCTGCCGAACGCGAGGCGCTGATCAAGCAGGCCGATGCCGCCATTTTTCAGCGGCTGACCGGGCTGGACGGGGAGGGCGGGGCATGAATGATGGAGCCATTCTGGTCGTCGCCGCACGGGACTGCACGCATCTGACCGGGCGTGATTACACACTCTGGGGAAAAGCCGCGCCGCCGTTAGTTTGGCAATTCCGGCCCCGCGCCGCCGTCGAGGAGGATGAAGCGTGGTTACAGCTCATTCCCTATGTGGTGCTGCGCGACGAGCGGGGCGCGGTCTGGGCCTATGCCCGGCGGGGCGGCGATGGGCGCTTGCTGGGTCGGCACAGCGTCGGGGTCGGCGGCCACATCGAGGTCGCTGACCGATGCACGACCTTGCTTGATACGGCGCGGGCCTGCGCCCGGCGCGAACTGGCCGAAGAACTGGCGCAACCGGAAGCTGCGCGCCTCGATCCGCACCCATGTGGCTGGATTCACGAACGGGAGACCGCCATCGGGCGGGTGCATCTGGGGCTGGTGTTCGCCGCTCGCTGGACCGCGCCCGATCCACCGCAGCCCAAACCGGGCGAACCGCTCGCCGCTGTCGGCTTCCTGCCGCCCGCCGCCGTACTGACCGACGACCGCTTCGAACGCTGGAGCCGGTTAGCGGTGAGGCTGCTTAGGGCCGAGGCTTGAACAACAAGCTTGCCGGATCGGACATCCCAGACTTTTCTATTGTAATTTCTTACTACACCCGCAACGTTCAAGAGGCTGGCGTCATGTCGGAGCAACCCAATCTGCTGGAAACCGCTCTTGGCGGTTTTTTCCAGGACATCGGCAAGTTCATGCAACGCGCTTATGGCGCGGTGCGCCACATGGACCCGCAACCCCGGAACCAGGAATCGGTGATCCTGCCTGTCAACCGGCATGGCGGCTATACCCACAAGCATGTCCTGTGGACCGAAGCCTTCTTTCACTGGATGGAACAGGAAGGCTTGCACTTTCCTCGCGGAATCGAGCGCGACCGGGTGCGTGACATGGCGGTGTTTCATCACAAACCGGAGGCTTTGGGGGCGCTAGGCTGGCTGGCGGCAGAAGCGGACCGGCTGTCCTCCGGGATGGATCGCAAGCCGCATGATTACGAAGCCGCGGAAGCCGAAGCCGAACACAAAGGCTGGGACGCCTTCATCAAAACGCCGTTGCGCAACATCTTTGGCTCGGTGAATTTGGGTTTGGGCGATCCGCCACACCGCTTACAATCACTGGTCGAACTGATTCCCGACCAGCGCCTGCTGCCTGAGGCAAAACTCAACACGGCGGATTATCAGGCGCGTTACCAAGAGTTGTGGGCGCGTTTTACAGCTGAGTTCAAGGCGCTGTGCGCGCTGGATAACATCGAGTTTTTCTGCGAGGGCTTGCTGTCACTGTCTGAACGCTTCACCTTCGCCATTCCCTCGTCCACGGTGGATGTGCCCGACGTGTCGTTGCACGACCATAACCGCACTGTCGCCGCTATCGCCGCCTGTTTGCACCGCTGGCATGTGAGCAACGGTACGCTCGACGATGAAAAGGCGATTCGTGACCGTGTTGCGGAAAAGTTTTACCTGCTGGCCGGCGATCTGTCCGGGATTCAGCACACCCTGTTTCTGCTGGCCAACCAGCAGGTCAAGGGCGTCAACAAGATTCTCCGCGCCCGCTCCTTCCTGCTGGGGATGATTGTTGAAGCTGTCGCGCTGCATTGTCGCCGCGCATTTGAGTTGCCGGTGTTCAACCTGATTCAGAACGCTGGCGGGCGTTTCGTGCTGTTGTTGCCAGCGTTGCCGGAAGTGCGGGAAAAAGTCGCCGCCCTGCAAGCCGAACTCGATGTTTGGTTGGGCGAGCGTTACTTGGGGGAGATGGCGCTGCATCTGGCGCTGTCGTCACCGTTCGGCGGGCACGGCTTGCAAGCCCATCAGTTTTCCCAGGTGCAGGCGCAACTGAATCGGGCGCTGGATACCGCCAAACAGCAAGCCTTGCGCTACTACCGCAACGGGATTTTGCCGGTCAGCTATGAACAGGAGGAATGCACCGCCTGCGGCAAGCGTCCGGCGCAGCATCGAGATGGCGACGCCCGCCGCTGTGCTGTCTGCCACGACGAACACCGGGTGGGCGGTTGGTTGCCCAAGGTGGGTGTAATCAGTTGGCAAAGTTCGCAACCACGAGCCAGCGACTGGGCGGTGGAACTGCTACCGGGCAAGCTCTGGCTGACCCTGCACGAGGAACCGCCGCGTTCCATCAATGGATTGTTGGGCGGATTCCGTCTGTACCGAGGCGAACGGGACACGCCCGGCGGACCGTGGCCGCTACGCTTCGTGGCTGCCTACGTTCCCCGCCTGAGCGAAGGGGAAGCCCGACATCCGCTCTACGCCCGGTTGAGCGATGAGGCGCAAGAAGTGGCGGTGGGCGAACTGAAAACCTTCGAGCATCTGGCCCAGGATGCGCTGGAACTGGACCGCGATGGATCGCCGCTGGGCAAACCATTTCTGGCGGTGCTGAAAGCGGATGTGGATCGGCTGGGATTTCTGTTCGGTTTCGGGTTGCGCGACCCGAACGATCCGAAAAAAGACCGCGCCACCCTGAGCCGCTACGCCTCCCTGTCGCGGATGCTGGATTTGTTCTTCACCGGCTACCTGCAAGAACGGCTGCGCCGGGACTACCCGCAAACCTACACCGTCTATGCCGGCGGCGATGACCTGCTGCTGATCGGGCCGTGGCGACCAATGATCGACCTGGCGACTGATCTGCGGGAACAATTCCAGCGTTATGTGGGCGGGAATCCCAACATCACCCTGTCCGCCGGGCTGGCGCTGTGCAAGGCCAATCAGCCGCTAAACCGTACAGTTAGGGAAGCCGAGGAACGGCTGGAGCGGGCCAAGGATGCCGGACGGGACCGGGTGGATTTGCTGGATGAGGCATCAGTGACCTGGGATCGGTTGCCCGCTTTGTTGGGATACGCGGAAACCCTGAATGAATGGCTGCGGGCCGGCTGGCTGAATACCGCCCTGGTGTACAAGGTATTGCACTTCGCCGAAGAACGCTGTCGCGCCGAGCAGCCAGATAAGCAGGGAAGTCTCAGCTTGGCTTATGCCGACTGGCGGGCGCGCTGGGCCTATCACTTGGCGCGGAATGTTCGGGATAGCCGGGTCATTCCCGACCCGGAAAAGAAAACAGTGATGATCCTGCTTAACCGTTTGTTGGGACTGGACGCCGAAATTCGCAAGCAAGCGGAGTGGGTTTCGCCGCGCATTCCGGTCAGCATCGCCTTGTATCGCAATCGTTAATCATCACGGGAGAATACCAAGATGGCGCAACAACCTTCTTATCCAACTTCACGCGGCGCTCAGGGCGGGCGCGGGCCGGGTGGCGGTTTCGGCGGCAACTCCTCCGAACCGAAAAGCCTGCCGACGCCTCGACCGATTACCTATTTCCAGCCGGACGGTTCGCTGAGTCCGACCTTGATGGACAACCAGGCCGAGGAGTTAGCCCAGCGCTTGAACCAAGTCACTACGACGCAACTCCGGCGTTTTTACGATGATGTGCTGACCTTGCGTCAACGGCTGGCGGCGGAACAGCGTCAGGGCCGCGACAAGGAAGCGGTGTTCAACGATCTGCGCGCCGATTTCAAGATGCTCAAGGCCAAAGCGGTTTACGCCCATGGCCGCAGCGAAAAAACCATGCCTCGCCCGCTGTTGCAGTTCTTCATTGATCATGTGGAGGCGGTGAACAACGCCCGTGAATTTGAGGCGTTCTGCAAGCATTTCCAGGCCGTGGTGGCCTTTCACAAGTTCTATGGCGAAAACAAATAAATCGCGCCGGGAGATCATGACATGACGCATCGCTTGCTTTCCACCCACCGGATTGCCGCCACGCTGAGCCTGCGGAGCGGTTTGCACATCGGCGCGGGCAAGGACGCTATCGAAATCGGCGGCCTGGATTTGCCGGTGGTCAAGCATCCTTTCACCCAGGAACCCTATATTCCCGGTTCCAGTCTCAAGGGCAAACTGCGCTCGCTGCTGGAATGGGCGCTAAACCGAGTTGAGAACGACGGCAGCGTGTGGGGCAGCAATAAAAACGGCCAGTACGATGCTGATGACCCAATCCTGCGCGCCTTCGGCACGGCCC